>JACQQX010000029.1 GCA_016206805.1 Candidatus Omnitrophota bacterium | reverse complement strand
GAAGAAGATGAAAATCAGCATATCGAAAGAAAATCTCTTAAGAGGCATTCAAGCCGTACAAAACGCGGTTAGCAATAAAAGCACCTTACCCATTCTTTCCCACATTCTTTTAGAATCCAGGAAAAATGAATTAACCTTAACCGCTACGGATTTGGAAATAGGCGTTTCTATAAAAGTGGAAAGTGATGTGAGTGAAGAAGGCGCCGTCACCGTTCCAGCCAGAAAGTTTAGTGAAATTATTAAAGAACTTCATCCTCAAAACCCGATTCATCTATCCGTTAAGAAAAATCAGTCGATCCAAATCGATTCCGGTAAAAGTTATTTTCGTTTGATGGGACTTTTAAAGGATGAATTTCCGCAGCTGCCGGAATTTCCTTCCCAAGGCTCTAAAAACGCCGACTGGGTGAAATTGTCCCAAAAAACGTTGAAAAATATGATTCAGCTGACTTCCTTCGCCATGAGCCATGACGAATCACGCTATGTTTTAAACGGAATTCTTTTTAGTTTTAAAGATAAGGGTTTAAAACTCGTCGCCACGGACGGACGTCGCCTGGCGATTATTGAAAAGGCGATGGAAGAGATTGGGAGTTTTAAGAAAGACGTCATTATTCCCATGAAAACCACTCAGGAACTCTCCAGAAATCTCGGTGAAGAAGGGGATGTGATGTTTTGTTTTAAAGAAAATCAAGTTCAGATGGGATTGGGGAGTTTATTCATCACTTCCAGGCTTATCGAGGGAGAATACCCTAATTACGAACAAGTCATTCCCAAAAAAACAAAGGAAGAGTTAAAAATCAATACGCAGGATTTTTTGCAAGCCGCCCGCCGCGCGAGCATTTTAACGAGTCAGGATTCTCAGTCGATTAAAATTAATTTCATCAAAGATCGGATGATTATCACTAAAAATACGCCGGATGTGGGGGAAGCGCATGAGGAATTGGAAGTGGATTATAAGGGCGGCGAGTTTGCCATCGGTTTTAATCCCATCTTTTTGATCGATGTGCTTAAAAATATCGACGCTGAAAATATTCATCTGGGTTTGACGGACCCTGAAAAACCGGCGATTATCCGCAATGGCCGTGATTACACCTATATCGTTCTTCCCATGCAGGTGACATGACTTCGAAAGACGGTCCCAAGCCGATCGCGGATATCGTTAAAAGCGTTTTCGGTGAAATCGAAAAGGGAAAAATTCTGTCACGCGATGAAGTGACAAGCCGTTGGAAGGAAATTGTGGGAGAAGATGCCTTAAAACACGCCACTCCCATGACGCTGCGAAAAGGCATCCTGACCGTCACGGTGGATAGCTCGGTTTGGATGCATGAAATGATCATGCGGCAGAGAAAGTTTTTAAAAGCGTTGCAAAGCGCATTTGGAAAAGATAAAATTTCAAGACTTCATTTTAAGATCGGAGAGATGTAATGCCTAAGGCCGTGAAGGAAAAGGAAATAACGCCCAGCGCTTCTTATAGCGCGCAAAATATCCAGGTTCTGGAAGGCATGGAAGCCGTGCGGAAACGGCCGGCGATGTATATCGGCGACGTGGGCGTGCGCGGCTTGCATCACCTGGTTTATGAAGTGGTGGATAACTCCGTTGACGAGGCCCTGACCGGGCATGCCGATAAAGTCGATGTCGTCATTCTTCCCAATAACAGCGTTTCCGTCACCGATAATGGCCGCGGTATCCCGGTGGATATCCATAAGGGCGAGAAAAAACCGGCCGTGGAAGTCGTTCTCACGATGCTGCATGCCGGCGGAAAGTTCGACAAGAAAACTTATAAGGTTTCGGGCGGTCTGCACGGCGTAGGCGTCAGCGTCGTCAACGCCCTTTCGGAGCTTCTGGAGGTGGAGATCCGTCGCGGCGGCAATATTTACCATCAGCGCTATCAGCGCGGCAAGACGGCTTCCAAGCTTACCACGATCGGCAAATCCAAAACCACCGGGACTAAGGTCACTTTCAAGGCCGATAAGGAAATCTTCAACGTTCCCGTCGATTACCATTATGAAATCCTGGCCAACCGTCTCCGCGAACTGGCTTTCCTCAATAAAGGCCTGACGATTACGCTGAAAGATGAGCGTTCGGGCAAGGAAAAAGAAGACAAATATTATTTCACCGGCGGCATCGTTTCTTTCGTCCAAGAACTCAACAAAAGCAAGAACCCGCTTCACCCCAAAGTTATTTATTTCGAAGGCGACAAGGACAATATCCAGGTCCAGATCGCTATGCAATACAATGACGGTTACGCCGAAAATATTTACAGCTTCGTGAACAATATCAATACCACCGAAGGCGGCACTCACGTCAGCGGTTTCAAATCCGCGCTCACGCGCTGCGTGAATCAATATTGCAAAGGCAAGAACATCCTGAAGGACGATATTTCCGTGCAGGGCGATGACATTCGCGAAGGTTTGATCACGATTATCAGCTGCAAAGTCCCCAATCCGCAGTTTGAAGGGCAGACTAAAACCAAGCTGGGCAACAGCGAAGTGGAAGGCTTGGTCGAGTCGATCGTCAATGAAGGTCTCGGAAAGTTTTTCGAAGAGAATTCCAGCGTCGCCAATAAGATCATCGAAAAAGCGGTGTTGGCCGCCAAGGCGCGTGAAGCGGCCCGCAAGGCGCGCGAGCTCACCCGCCGCAAAGGCGCCCTGGAAAGCGGCTCACTCCCCGGAAAACTCGCCGACTGCCAGGAAAACGACGCGGCCCTTTGTGAAGTGTATCTGGTCGAAGGCGACTCCGCCGGTGGCTGTTTTTCGGGAGAAACGAAGGTGGCTTTGGCTGATGGCAGGCAGATAAGCTTCCTACAATTGATAGAGGAGCAAAGCCAGGGAAAACAAAATTATTGCTACACTATAAACTCTGAAGGGCATGTGGCCATTGCCTCCATTCTCAATGTTCGTCGCACAAAAAAGTTGGCGGAGGTTCTTAAGATCGTTCTAGACGATGGTTCGGAGATTGTTTGTACCCCCGATCATAGATTTATGCTACGGGGTGGTGATTATTGCCAGGCAAAGGATCTCCGGGAAGATGATTCTCTTATGCCATTCCGGCGTCAATTGTCCAAAATGGGCGGCCGGATTACCATCGAAGGTTATGAAATGGTCTATGATCCCCAGGATTCTCATTGGGTTTTTACCCACGTTCTGGCCGATGAATATAATCTGAAGACAGGTGCTTACAAGAAAGACCATGGACAACATCGCCACCATCTGGATTGGGATAAACTTAATAATAGCCCTGAAAATCTATGCCGATTAACTCGGGAAGAACACTTGGCAGTGCATCGGGCTATGGCAGACAAAACACTTAATCGTCCTGAGGTGAGAGAAAAGCTGAGAAAAATCCGCCAGACGCCCGAGTTCCGCCAGAAAATCCGCAAAGCCATGTTACAGCCCCAAATGCGCAAGCTTCTTTCCGAACGCGCTTCAAAGCAGTGGGAGAATCAAGAATACAAAAAATTCATGCTGGAAAAATTTCTGGAATTTTACAGAACAGATGCGAACTATCAGAAAACAGTTCATGAAAGACTGAATAAAGAGCAGCAAAAATATTGGAATCTTGCCAAAAATAGGGCTCGACAGTCGCAAAGAGTTCGTGATTATTACCAGGCCCATCCGGAAGCTAAGGAATCAAGAAGGATAGAAGCGGAAAATCAATGGGAGAATGTGTCTTTGAGAGAGTGGAGGCGTCTTAAAACACAAGTGCAATGGACGCCTGAGTTTCGAGCCAAAAGGAAAACGGCTTACGATCAAACTTATTTACGAAAAGGGTTGGCCGTTCTGCATGGTCTTTACAGCCAGAATGGCATCGTGAGTGAAGCGGCTTATGATGCCGAAAGAAGGAGAGTGGGCGACAGAAGTCTTATACGTCTTTCGACTCTTTGTGAGAGGTTTTTTGGTGGAGATAGACAGAAACTGCTAGAAGGCGTAAAAAATTATAACCACCGCGTGAAATTCGTGCAAAAAATTGCTGAAAAGATGGATGTGTTTGATCTGGAAGTGCCCACAACGCACAACTTCGCTTTAGCGACAGGAATATTTGTACATAATAGCGCAAAAATGGGCCGTGACAGGCGGTTTCAGGCCATTCTTCCGCTGAAGGGGAAGATTTTGAATGTTGAAAAAGCGCGGCTTCATAAAATATTGTCCAATGACGAAATCTGTACCATTATCAATGCCCTGGGCACGGGCATCGGTGAAGAATTCAACATCGACAAACTCCGTTATCACAAAATCGTCATCATGTGCGACGCCGACGTCGACGGCAGCCATATCCGCACGTTGATTCTCACTTTCTTTTTCCGTCAGATGCACGCGCTGATTGAGAAGGGGCATATCTATATTGCCCAGCCGCCACTTTATAAAATCAAACGCGGCAAGCGCGAAGAGTATATTGAAACCGAAGAACAGATGAGCGAGTTGTTGTTGGAGTTGGGCAGTGAAGACGCTAACCTCATTCGTATCAAGGACAAAGAGAACATCGCCGATAAAAAACTAGTAGAACTTTTGAAATTATTAACATCTTTGGAGAAAATAGCGACCGGTTTAAGCAAAAGGGGAGTGGAATTACCAAAATACCTCTCTTTAATTAATAAGAAGACCAAAAAACTACCTCTTTATAGGATTAAAGTGGATGATGAGTACCAGTTTTTGTATGACGATGACGAGCTTTCGGACATCGTGAAGAAGCAGGAGAAGAAGAAAGTCAAGGACGCGGGGGACAAGTCGGCTGAGGAGAAGCTCCAATTGGTCACCAAGGAATTGGACGTGGTCGAGTTTTATGAGTCGGAGGATCTGGCCGAGACGGTTACCAAGATCGAGAAGCTGGGGGTGGACATTGAGGACTATTCCCACGCTCCGGAGCCGGAGAAAACCTCCAAGGCAAAGGACAAGCCGGCCAAATCGTCCAAAAAGGCCACGCTGTACAAATGGGAGCGCAAAGACGAGGAGCCGGTTTATTTGTCCAACCTGACCGAGGCGCTCAGATTCGCGCAGACCGAGGGCAAAAAAGGCATGTCCATCCAGCGTTACAAAGGCCTGGGAGAGATGAATCCCGAGCAACTTTGGGAAACCACCATGGACCCGGAAAAACGCACGGTTTTGAAAGTGACGCTGGATGACGCGGTCGAGGCGGACAAAACATTCACCACGCTGATGGGCGACGAAGTCGACCCGCGCCGCGAGTTCATTCACAAGTATGCGCGAGAGGTTAGAAACTTAGACATTTAACAGCGCATCCGCCGTGCTTTGTGGCGGACGCGCGCGAGGTGCGGAACCTGGATATTTAGCATGGCCGATAAAACAGAAAAAACGGAAAATAAATACGCCAAGAACGAAAAAATAGTCCCCGTTTTCATCGAGCAGGAGATGAAAACGTCCTACCTCAATTACGCGATGAGCGTCATCGTCGGGCGCGCCCTGCCGGATGTCCGCGACGGCCTGAAGCCGGTGCATCGCCGCATCCTTTACGCGATGCGCGAGCTGGGGCTGGACCACTCCAAACCTTACAAGAAATCCGCCCGCATCGTAGGCGAGGTCCTTGGAAAATTCCATCCTCACGGGGACACGGCGGTGTATGACACGCTGGTGCGCATGGTTCAGGATTTCTCCCTGCGCTATCCGTTGGTCGACGGCCAGGGTAATTTCGGCTCCGTCGACGGCGACAGCCCGGCCGCGATGCGCTATTGCGTGACCGGGGATACCTTGATGGTCACGGATCAGGGACTTATTCCCATCGCGGAATTATTGTCCCGCCGGGAGTATTCCGGCGGCACCGAAGAGATCGATACGCTGGTTCTTTCACGCGAGGGCAGGGTTCATTCGGCTTCAAAATGGTTCGACAGCGGAACGCATCCCACGCTCAAAATTACAACGGGGCGGGGCTTCTCCCTGCGGGGGTCTTATAATCATCCCATTCTGACATGGGCGGCTGACCCCCAGACGGGCCGGCCGGATTTTCGGTGGAAGCTATTGAGTCAACTGGGCGTCGGCGATGTCGCGGTGATCGACAGGACTCCGGATCAGCTGTGGCCGGAAGAGCCCGCGTCTTTGGTTGGTTATTGGCCGGAAGCGCGGGGACGAACACAGCCCAAAATACTTCCCAAGCTCTTCTCGGAGGATCTGGCTTTTATTTTAGGCGCCCTTGTTTCCGAGGGCACGCTCAAAGAAAAGGAGCTTGAATTTTGCAACAGCGATCCTCAGTGGCTGGAAGAGTTCGACGCGCGCTGGCGGCGCGTGTTTCCTGACTGCCGACTGCATGCTTTCACGCGACGACCCAGCTCTTACGGCAAGAAACCTTACCAGACGCGGGAGATCCATTCGGGGCAGGTGATCGCGTTCCTGCGGGCGATAGGCCTTTCGCCCGCCAAGTCCCCGTATCGGGAGATACCGCATCTTCTTCTCAGATCCCCCCGCGCGATGGTCGCGGCATTCCTTCGCGCTTATTTTGAGGGTGACGGCGGTGTGTCTGTCAGCGGACAAAAGATGGCGGAGCTTTCTTGCGTTTCTTCGAGCCAGACGCTTATTCGGCAGATTCAGATTTTGCTTCTAAGATTTGGCATCGCTTCCACCAAGCGTTTTGATAAGCACCGCGCGATGCACAAACTGTACATCAGGGGCATGGACAATTATCGGAATTTCCAGAAAGAAATCGGTTTTGTCTCCATGCGCAAGAACGAAAGGCTTCAGATGGCGCTGAGTCGATATCACAAAGTTTCGTCGCGCACGGACTTCATCCCCTTTCTAAGCCGCTTCGTTCGATCAAGGCTTGACAAAAAGACGGCATGGTCCAAACGCGATTTTGTGAGGAAGCACAACTTTGACCGGTATGCCGGTCTCCAAGAGCACGCCGCTTCCGTCGCCTTTGCCCTGGCGCCGCGAACCCAGCCTGAAGCGTCGGCGCTGATGGAGGATCTCTTGAGGAATCGGTATTTCTTTGACCCCGTCTGCCAAATAGAAAAAACCGCGCCCGCGCGGGTCTACTCCATAAAAGTTGATAGTGACTGTCACTCATTTGTCGCCAATGGTTTTATTAACCACAACACCGAAGCGCGGCTGGCCGGCATCACGGACGCGATGCTGGGGGACATTGAGAAGGAGACGGTCAATTTTGCGCCCAATTTCGACGAGACGCTGGAAGAGCCCACGCTGTTGCCGGCGACACTTCCCAACCTCCTTTGCAACGGCTCCAGCGGCATCGCCGTGGGCATGGCGACCAACATTCCGCCGCACAATTTGAAAGAAGTAGCCGACGCCATCGCCGCGCAAATCGACAACCCCGAGATCGAGACCAAAGAATTGATGAAACATATCAAGGGTCCCGATTTCCCGACGGCGGCCACGATTTGCGGGACCGAAGGCATCAAGTCCGCTTACGAAACCGGCCGGGGACTGCTCAAGATTCGCGCCAAGGCCGGTGTGGAAGAGATCAGAAACAACAAACAGGCCATTGTGATCACCGAAATTCCCTATCAGGTGAATAAGGCCAATCTGATCGAAAATATCGCGGCTCTCGTCAACGACAAAAAGATCGAAGGCATCTCCGACGTGCGCGATGAGTCGGATAAAGACGGCATGAGGCTTGTGATTGATTTGAAGCGGGACGCCAACGCGCAGGTGGTGCTCAATCTTTTGTACAAGCACACGCAGATGCAGACGACTTTTGGCATTATCCTGCTGGCGCTGGTGGACGGCAGCCCCAAGGTTTTGAAACTCAAGGAAATCATTCACGAATACATCCGTCATCGCAAGGAAATCATCATCCGCCGCACCCAGTTTGACCTGGAAAAAGCCAAGGCCCGCGCGCATATCGTCGAGGGTTTGAAAAAAGCCGTTGACATTCTCGACAAAATCATCAAAACCATCCGGAAGTCCAAGAATCCCGCCGAGGCGAAAGTCGCGCTCGTGGAAACCTATGAGTTTTCAGACAAGCAGGCCCAGGCGATCCTGGAAATGCAGCTTCAAAAGCTCACCGGCCTTGAAATTCATAAGCTCGAAGAGGAATACAAAGAGCTTCTGAAACGAATCGAGTATCTCGAGTCGATTTTGAAGTCCGAAAAGAAAGTTCTTGAAATTGTGAAGGAAGAGCTCGCTCAGCTGAAGGAAAAATACGGCGATGAGCGCCGCACGGAGATCGCCCGCAGCCTGGATACCGAGTTTGATGTCGAAGACTTGATCGCCGACGAAGACGTGGTGGTCACGATCAGCCATCAAAACTATGTGAAGCGCCTGCCGGTGACGACTTACCGCAAACAAAAGCGCGGCGGCGTGGGCGTGGGTTCGGGCGGCGTCGAAGAGGACTTTGTTGAGCACCTTTTTGTCGCTTCTACCCATGACAACCTGCTGCTTTTCACCTCGAAAGGCAAAGCCTTTGTCATCAAGGTGCATGAGATTCCTCAGGCCAGCCGTATTTCCAAGGGCAAATTCATCGCCAACTTTGTCTCATTGGCGCAAGGGGAGAAGATCACCTCCTACATGCCGGTGCGCCAGTTTACGGAAGGGCAGTACATCGTGATGGCCACGCGTTTAGGGCAGATTAAAAAATGCGATTTGACCGACTTTGAGAATACCCGCCGCAGCGGCATCGTCGCTATCGGACTTGACCCCAAAGATGAGCTCATCGAAGCCGAGCTAACCGATGGCAAGCAGGAAATCTTTCTGGCCACTCGCGAAGGCAAGGCCATTCGTTTCCCTGAGACTTTGGTGCGCAGCATGGGGCGCGCCGCCGGCGGTGTGCGCGGCATTACGCTGGATGGAAAAGACTATTTGATCGGCATGGAAGTGGTGGATAAGGACGCGACGCTGCTTTCCGTCACCGAAAAAGGGTTTGGCAAGCGGTCGCTCGTGAATGAATACCGCGTCACTTCCCGCGGCGGCAAGGGGGTCACCAACATCAAGGTCACCGAGAAAAACGGCGAAGTCGTCGGTCTCAAATGCGTCGGCGGCAAAGATGACGTCATGATCATGACCAAAGAAGGCATGGTCGTGCGCTGCTCCGTCAAGGACATCCGCGAAACTGGCCGGGTTGCCCAGGGCGTCCGCCTCATTAACCTCAAAAAAGAAAACGACCGCGTCACCACCGTCGCTAAGGTTGAGCCTGAAGACGTAGAAGCGGCTGTTCCGCCTCCCGCCTAAGATTATCGAGTTAAGCTGTGTTAAACAGCGCGCAAATCAAAGCCACCACGGCGCTGTCGGGAGTACGCATAAATTAACAGTCTGCTGAAAAACCCCCAAGTCGTCATCTCGAAGCCCAGGATGGGCTGAGAGATCTCGTTTTTCAGATCGAGATTTCTCAGTCGCCGAGGCGACTTCGAAATGACACGGGGTTTTTCAGCAAACGGTTAATTATGGTAATCTAAAAACGGCTCTATCCATTTTCTGAACAGCTTCAGCGCGTTCGCCGGGACCACTATAGGGAAATCAACAAGGGCGCTTATCCCATGCGCCATGAAGTCACGCGTGTTCCAGGTCACGAATGCCGAAACTTTAGCCAAATGCGCGGAGCACAAAATAGCGGCGTCGGCTTTATCGAGCTTTTCCAAGAAGGGCTTGACGGCGCTTGTCGATGGATTTGGAACAACTTCCGGCTTCAGGTTTTTCCAAATCTGCCGGCTTTCCTGAACCAAATCGGGAAATTTTCTAGTCATCACGCGGTCAATTTCCGTGATAACCTTTTCAGAAACGACCATGGCGATCGTTTCCGACGCCGCCATATTTAAAAGCTCCCGCGCCGCGCTCTCAGGCGAATGTAACCCGGCGATGTATGCGCTGGTATCAAAGAAAATCCTGTATGGCGGAGCGCCCATCAGGTTTTTTCTTTGCGGACTTTTCTTAGATCCCGCAGAAGCTCCTCCAGAGTAATGCCTTTTTTCTCGGCCTCTTTCGAAAACTTGTTGGCAAAGGCTTCAAACTTCGAAGGCCCAGGAGCGATGAAAATGCCATTGCCCACCTTCGCCACCGACAAGATCGAATCCTTCGAAAGGTGAAGCGCTTTTCGTATGCTCATCGGGATCGTCACTTGCCCTTTCTCTCTCATTCGGGTTACCATCACTTTTCTCCTATTTTCTGACTTATTCCTACTTTCTTACTAAAGTGTACCACAGAGCGGAATACTTTTCAAATAACAAAGCGCCCCGCCAACCCGACTTTCAATCCGGTTTAACCGGACGCTTTGGGCCATCCGAATGGCGACCCCAGCGAACAATGCAAAGCGTCCTGCTTCGGGACGGATCCGCCATCCAATCCAGCCGGGTGTTGAGCAATCGCCTCGCCTTTGATCAACGCCGCCCAGGAATGTGCGGATATAAATCCGGCACAAGATCCGACTGCCAGTATTCATGGCTGTCGATGTCCATGATCGTGAGTTTGCCGCTCCAACCGCCGCCAGTGTCCAAAGCCCACATGTTGCAAGCATGCACCGGCTTCAGCGTTTTGTAAACCTCCGTCGTGGTGTGCCCAACAAAAATATCATCCCATTTTCCATAACGATGATCGGGGCTCTTCTTGCTGACCCGGACAGCATCATTCAGTAAATCCCTGTCCCACAGGAGAAACTGCGGGTCCTGCTTCGTCAGTTCCACACCCGGATTGACTCCGCCGTGGACGAATAATTTATTGTCTAGCTCGAGGAAAAGCAAAGCTGATTGTAAAATATTTTTATGAGATTTTGGAACACGGGCTCTGTCGCGCTGGTAGGACTCCATTGTTGCTAGTCCGCCTTGGCTAGTCCAGATATCTTCCATCCATCCGTCTTTCATCCAGCGAAGGGTCCATTCGTCGTGGTTTCCCAGAATAACCTTGAGATTCTTAATACGCAAAAACTCATCAATCACTTTGTTGACTTCAGGCCAGCCGTCACAGATATCCCCAAGCGAGATCAATAGATCCTTCTCCGGATCAAATTTTGATCTCTTGAGACACTGTACGAGAGCCTTGTGGCCTCCATGAATGTCACCAATAACGAATCGTTTCATCTGCATAATATCTTTAGTTTTAATTTAATTCAAAATTCATAACTCATTGGTGTATAAGGAATTAAACTCCTGATACATCTAATTGAACCTAATTCGCGCCCTTGACACATAAGTCCGGATGGACACGTTGGCCAATCGCTCCAAGTCTATTCCAAAAAAATACCCCCGGCAACTTTTTAAATTGGCGGGGGGGCGTGGACAATATCTAAACGGGATGCGCCAGAATTCTATAAGCTCAACGCTTCCCAGCGGGGCGGCGTCCGGTTTACACCAGAGAACTGAGCAATGCCGGATAATTTTATCCGAGGAATTCAATTTTTTGAACATGTCTCTTTTGGCGGATCTGGGATGCCATATAAGATAGACAGAGCGTGTCAATTGTCAACAACTGACACATTTCCAATGCAAGACATAGTATAGCTAACTATTTTTTTAGATCTTTTGTTAATGGTTTGTTTAGATTGGCCCAATCTCACGAAGACCTTTCCTCGCAAAGATCTGCCATTAATGCAAAGGCGTCGTTTAAAAAACTATTAGGTTTCCCAGGGAAGGCTAATTTCAACCAAACCATATCTAAATTTCTTAGTGTTGGATGTTGTGAATTAAGCGGTGGATCATTATGAAATGCCTGAGTTGCTGATTGTTTTTCCTCATTAGACATCCTAGAAAAATCAGGTATATGAAGAAGGGCAATTTGTCTTTTTTCTAATTTTCGCATTCCTTCTTGATCATTATTTAAAGCTTCCATCTGGATTTGTGAAAAAACACTCGATAGCCAACTAGCGGTTAAGAGGGTGTTTTCGAAGTCGTTCATACTAACCACAATAAAATTCGTTGAGACAACATACGGATCTCGTAACACACCTATTCTTGCTAAAATACGGGATGCCCTTGGGATTAGCACCGAATTAGCTGAAAATATTTTTACATCCCTATAAATTGCTCTGCGCGCCGTCTCAAGGCTACGTTCAGCTACCGCCTGAGTTCCTCGTGCGTTAGGCCTCGCGCTTTTAATCCTTAGATATTCATTTATTATTTTATCCAAAGTAGCACTTTCGGAACTACCCGTTGTCCAAGCTTCATTAGGCAGTAATGGGGATAATGTTTGCGGGTTTTCTTGAGTAAGGACTTTAGGAAAATCGTCTGAATTATTAATGGACGGACAACGCCAGTTTTGGGGGATTAAGGGGAGGAGTGCAGAAATAGGACCATTTGGTTTAATAGCTGATAAATCCGAACAACCTGAGTTGCCTGACGTACCACGCTTGAGGCCAGCAGCAACTCTGTCTAGTTGCCTAAAATTTGACAAATTTGTTTCAACCCATTCATTTGCCCGTGCTAACACACTCCCTAACCCCCACCCGTTCGGTATCGAATTTTGCAATTCTTGTTTAGGTGTTATTTTTAAAGTGGCAGCGCGACCTAGTTGGGTCCTAGCATTTTGAAGCGCAGAAAGTAAATCGTGATAATCGACTCGTTCAAGCGGCATCCTTACATCTATGCATTTAACAGATGTTCCACCAAAATTTTTTCTACCTACTGCTATCAATGTCCTTTTCATTACCCTTTCAAATAGACCTTCTCTTGGATATGAGATTAAATGTGTTAACCCAAATTTTTCAACCAAAAAACGCCTAAACAATTGCATTTCATCGCTTTTCCTCATTAAAATTTGAAAAGGCAAGATGCAAGCTATAACTGCATCTTCTGGAGCAAGCCCCCAAACTAATTCCAGGAAAAGAGCCTCAAGTCCAATCTGACCTGCATTAACTAATGATCTGCTTCCTGTTACCCTTTCAATGGCTTGCGCAAAACGTCTTTTCTCATTTGTGGCTTGTATTCCGGAAAGGAAGGGTGGATTCATTAGGATTACTTTTACATTTGTAAAATCAGAACGTTCTAAATCCACTATATCTGCAATTGTAATTTTTGGAACATTGCCTTGGCGCAATTCATTAGCATGATCCAAACCCAACCTTAAACAAAGTGGCTCTGAGAAAAACGGGTTAATTTCATTTGCCCACCATTGCTGAGGCCCCAAACTTTGGAATATCAAAGAATGTGCAGCCGTTAAAAGCCTTCCCGTTCCAGCTGCCGGGTCGCACACTATGTCATTTGGAATAAGCTGCCTATCAAGAGCATCAGAAGCACTTATAGCAAGCAAACGAGCCAATTCATCATCAGTTTCTACGATACCAGGACCATCGGGAAGCGTGCTATGTTTTTCGATTAATTCCTGTACTAAACTAGCCAGGTCCTCTCCATTTGCCCTTAGCTGACCCGATATATGCCCACTGTGTAAAAGATCCCTATCAAATGCAATAGGATGATCCGGGTCTGGTAAAGGGTCTCGAAAAATATTTTCAAAATCAACCGACGACCCTTTTTCCCTCAACCTTAACGGCTGAGACTTGTAACGGTCTGCCACTTCCCAATGCCCTTCTCTCAAACGAGCTTTTAATGAGGGGTAATGGATTGATGCGCCACGTACATATTCGTAAGATATAGGCATTAAAATTTTGTGCCAATTGCCAGCAGAGGAAATATTGGTAATCAAAACATCGTTCAATTTATCTAAATTTTCTTCATATTCACCGGTATTATTCAGGGCTATTTCTAAAGATGTTTTTATAAACCTTTCTAAGTTAACTAAAAATTCAGGTAAAGCCGTAGTTTGGAAACTACCGATATTAAATGGGGAGCCGTAAATAATTTGGCTTGCAACCCTTGGTCTATTAGGATCGTATTTAAAAATATCGGCTTTCTCAAGGTTAGTTAAAACGTAATAAGGTGTGTCAGCATTAGCATCAGCCTCTTTTCGGTAACTTAGGGCTTGATATCTGTAACGGGTTGACGACATTGCAGCAGGGGTACGTTTAATCTCTACCAATAGGACTATTCTTTTGTTTTCTGTTCTCTCAAATGAAAAATCAACAGTAATACCATTGATATCTTTATGGTGGACTAAAATAATTGATGATTCGAGGCCAGAAGAATGCAAGGCTTTGCGGCCAGCAAATTCAAAGAACGGGTGGAAATACTCAATCTCGTCGTCAGTATATGAAGGTAAGCGGTCAGGTGTTATAGAAGACATTATTTAATGCGCCCTAAAAATGTTTTGAAACATCGGAATATGCCTGGTTAGCGCACTCTTGGACTTTGTCAAAACTTGTTGCTTTTTTTAATAAACCAACGGCTTCTGTTTGGATTGTATTTATTTTTTTGGAAGTTAGCAAACGCCAATCTGGAACAATAGAATTTCTATATTCGAAAAGTTGCAATTTCGTTAAACCGCTACCCTGGCTCCTACCCGCTTCCAATATAGGCTTTATGTAACCACTACTATTCAATAGGAGCCATGCAGCCTCCGCTGGAAACCCGTTAATTGGTTCAGATACATAAAAATTATCCGAAACAGGAATTTGTGTGGGGTTAAATAAATGCCGCGGCCTGCTTCGAACATAATAATTAAAAAGGATCTTCCCTTTAACCGGACGGACATTTATTGAATTGACTTCTTTCCCAAAAACCTTGAGGCGATTTCTTATCCACCGCTTAACCAATGGGTTAATGTTATCATTAACCATGTAACACCTTTCCGGTGCTTTATTGAGCAGAAGGCCATCTATCTTATTTTGTTTTGCAAAAAAAGGCCGAGAGGTTTCAAAATAAGGATCTTCCGGTTTAGCTATAAATACTTTCCTAAAAGGGATAGCCGTACCACGCTGCATAACAAGTAAATCTGATAACTTTGTATGGCCCCTTTTACAAACTTCTTCGTTCTTTTCGTCTATTTTTTTATTCCTATCTAGGCGTTTTCGGCAAATAAGGATTTGGGCATCGACTAAGACGTTTTGAAAAGGGGCAAGAGTATTTTGAGAAGATATTAAATCCGTATACTGCCTCAATATTTCAGAGACTCTCTTACCATACATTGTATTCTTTAATGAATCGTATACGATGGCACAAAGCACACCACCGACTTTCAAATCTAAAATTGCCTTTAATAAAAAATAACAATACAAATTAGATCGACGATCAAAGGAAAAATCTAATTCTTCGGATAAATATTCAAAAACCTGCCCTTTAATCTGATCTGAGAGGTTTTCATGCCTAATATAAGGAGGGTTCATAATCACTATATCTGCTGTTCCCTTTAATTTAAACATCAACAAATAATCGGATTTATGGGCGATAACGGGTAATTGTAAATCATTCGCTACTTTTTCCGTATACCCTACTAATTGGTTGTCACAATCTATTGCTAATATTTGGTTAGGAATATACCCAGTTCGATGCATTGCGATTTCAAATGTAGCTGGTCCACATGCTGGGTCAACCACTGTTTCTGGCAAAGAATCTCCATATTCTTTGAAGGCACTGATAACCATAGCCTCTGCAATATTGGCAGGTGTCCACACTTGGCCTAACTCTGGACGTTGGTTTATGTCTGTTAGATTCTCTACAATCAATTCTTAAAGTATCCTTTTATCGATTCTGCAATAGCCCTTGCCATTAAGGGTGGTACAGCATTGCCTATTTGCATATGCAAACTCCTTTGTGACCGATATACCACTTCAAAAGAGTCGTGGAAAGATTGAAGTCGTAATGCTTCTCTTGGTGTAATCAAACGTTCCTCAGAATAATGATAATTAGCACCTACATTTGGCCTGTTAAAAAAAGTGTTGATTGTATATGCAGGCCTATTTGGATGTAAACGACCATAAGTAGTTGTTCGGCCCCCACTTTTTTTGAATTTTAAAATACGTGGCGTTGATACAGAGTTAGGAATATCCATGTAATTACCGCCCGGTTTTATATGGCGGACAAATTCTTTATCCTTGTCCGACATCGTCGGCATAACTTGGAGAGATACTTTACCATTAGAAGTTTGCCTCATAAGACGCGCATAAGGGGAATGTGGCATTTTTTTATAACTTCTTAATTCGACAAATTTTTCTAAGGAGGGTGGTGGTAAATCGTCCAAGGCTTCGTGAGCCGATACAGGAGCTGAAAGATCTTTATCACCCAAAACTGAAGAAAATTCTAATTGCGTTAAAAATTGGTGTTTATAAGATTTCTTTGGTCTAAAACCAAGCATAACAATCCGACTACGTTTTTGAGGTACAAAAAAATCTGTAGCTGTTAATTTACAAATTTTAACCTCATATCCAGCCCTCATAAATTTCTTAGCAAGTACTTGGGTTAACCGTTTGCCATCAATTTCAGATGCTGCTAATCCAGGAACGTTTTCCATAACAAAAACGCGAGGATTAAGGCGTTCTATTATTTCTGAAAAAGCAAAAACTAATCTGCCCCTAGGGTCATTTTCTAGCCTTTTACCAACCAAAGAAAAAGCCTGACAAGGAGGACCACCTATAACTATGTCTGCTTTTGGCACTTTGTTTAATAATTGCCAAATATCCCCTGTTATAATCTTTTCACCGACATTTTTTTTATAAGTTTCACACGCATCAGGGTCTATATCATTCGCCCAAATTGTTTGATAACCCGCCCTTTTAAAACCAAGATCAAGACCGCCACATCCAGAAAATAAACCCACAACCGAGGGAGAATTAATAACCCGTGAGTTACGCAAGAATGTAACCTAAATTCGCAAGTCGATAACTAAAAGCCCGCACACTAACTTTGTATTTCTTCGCTAAAGCTTGGACCGTCTTATCATTTTCAAGGTCTATTTGTTTCTCTTCAATATCTCGTTTTATAAATTTTACTGGCATTAATAATTCTGCCGCGAAATCATTCGCTTCTATTTCTTCCGGTTCTTGGACCAAACTAGAATTTACATCCCGGCGATTGATCCTAAATCCATGATCTACAAATACTTCTTCTCCTTCATGTAGCAAAAAATGGCCTATTTCATGGGCAATTGTAAAACGCTGTCTATTTTCATGGTCGTTTGAATTCACGCCAATCCTCGCTTTGCCATCTTCCCTGATCACACAACCTGACAAAGTACCTTCGAACGGTTCATAAATAATCTGGAGATTCAGTTGTTCCGCAATTTTTTCAACAGGAACCGCTGGCTCATTAATTTTTGCCCATCGTAAAATATCTTCTGTTTTTTCTCTGATTTTTTTCTGCGAAATACCCATCAGATCACCTCTCTACTTTTAATTTTCATGACCCAATTTTTTTCCTCTTTTGGGAGCTTCTTGATTTTTTCTGATGTCATTGATAACCCTTTAGGGTTTTCTTTTTCAGGAAAAAGGGTGGGTACTTCTATTGCTAAAGCAGAAGCAAGCTCAAACAAAGTATGCACTAAAATTTTCTGACGTCCTTTTTCTATATTAGTAATAGAAGTCCGACTGAGCTTAGTCGCATCGGCTAATTGTTTCTGGGTCAGACCTTTTTTCTTCCTAAATGCTTGAATGCGCTGGCCTATCGAGGCATAGAATGGAAGGGTTTGCATTGATAACTTTATATCATATAGGTTGATAGATGTCAACGGTGTAAACATGTTTGCAGTAATGACTTAATTTTAAGTTTGAATTATTGACATATTAGAAGTAAAATAAAAAACCGAGAGTAGGGAAGCCTAGCGACTCCCCATAACTCTCGGCCATAGTTGCAACCTATGGCTCGGTATTATAAGTAAGCTTCTAAGAAGGTCAAGAGAAAGTTCTCTTGTTCTTGGAGTCGGCGATCAACTCAAAAGCTCAGGTGAAACATGCCCAAGCAATTAAAGCCGGGTGCTTCTGCCCCTCGTTCTGGCCAATATGAAATTATTGGAACACGAGGCGGTCGAAGCGGTGTTGAAAGGACCGTCGTAAAAAACGAGCCTCTTCCACCGACCCGCAGATCAGGTGAGACTTATATCTTAGTCGACAAGACTAAGCATTAATTCAAGCCGGGGGCAAGGTCAGAATTTTTGGCCTTGCCTCTTTTCTTTTGATTTTTGACCTATTTTAGGCGTGGTATACCAAATCTGTAGTGGTAAAGGGGTCGTAAAGGGGTCAAGTCTTTTTTTGACTGCTTGTTGGCCGGATTGATTTAGCACTTAAAGCTTCTTGAGTAAACCGAGATTTCCCTCCACCAATGCCAGTTTTTTTCGATAAGTCCAGCGTTTGATTTGGGCTTCGCGGTTTTCGGCGATGGTCTTATCAACATGCTTTTCTGAATGTATAAGCTTTAACGGCAAACGCTGACGAGTATAGTCTCCTCCATGGCCAGTCGAGTGTTCTTCGAATCTACGAAGGACATTTGAAGTTGAACCGACGTAGAGGCTTTGGTCTGAGCACAAAAGAATGTAGGTATACCACATGGTTCGACTCACTCCTCGCTAGGCTCGTCGTTCGCTCACCATGGATTCGCCTCGGCCATATAAGTGAGCCACGCCAGTGGTGAGCGAGGCCCGCTCCATTTTTCATGAAGCGGGCCGAGTCGAATCCACGACCCCAACGGGATTCGGCGCCCTGCACTGCGCAGTCTTCGCGGCCTCCGGCCGCTCAGCTGTGCTCGTTCCGGGTCGGCCAGTCGCATTGCGGATGGAATTTGCGACGTGCCTTTGTGGCACGTCGCTTTTATCTGCGGGCCGCAATGCTCTTTTCGAATCCCGCTGGGGAAACGAAAAGCGACCCCAACGGGATTCGAACCCGTGTTCTTACCGTGAAAGGGTAATGTCCTAAGCCAGGCTAGACGATGGGGTCTGAAAAGTGAGGCTATTGTAAAGCATCTGTGGGGTTTGGCCAAGTATAAACCTATTTGCCAGATTTGGCGGTGTTGGGGTAACATAGGGGCCGATTGATCTTACTTAACTGTTGGTCAGTAAATAAGAACCTAAAAAATCGAGGGGGAGTATGAAGATTTTTTTCCGCCGGGCTATGGGGTTTGCCACGTTTTTCGCGGCGCAGGGGGCCGCTTGGGCCAGTGAAGCGGATCTTAAGATTCCGGATCTGCATGAGGGGCGCTTTGAATTATTTGGCGGACTGACCGGTTTTCAAATCCTCCTTTATGGGGCGATGATTATCTTGGGGACCGTAGGGCTGTCCCTTTATCAGTTTATCCGGATCAAAGCCCTTCCTTCGCATCGGTCGATGCTGGATGTCGCCGAAACGATTTTCCAAACCTGCACGACTTATCTCAAGCAGCAAGTGAAATTCCTGGCCATGCTTTTTGGAATCATCGCGCTGGCCATGGCGTATTACTTTGTCGGGCTTCAGCATGAGTCCATGAGCACTTTGGGCCTGGTGCTGTTTTTTTCCGTCGTGGGCATGGCCGGATCAACGCTGGTGGCTTGGTACGGCATTCGCGTGAATACCTACGCCAACGCGCGGACCGCTTTTGCCTCTTTGCGCGGGATTCCCTGGGACGTGGTGAATATTCCGCTGCGGGCCGGCATGTCGGTGGGGCTTTTTCTCATTTCGGTGGAACTGGTGATGATGGTCACTATCCTTCTTTTTGTGCCGCGCGATATCGTGGGGTATTGTTTCCTGGGTTTCGCCATCGGCGAGTCGCTGGGGGCGAGCGCGCTTCGCATCGCCGGCGGCATTTTCACGAAGATCGCCGATATCGGTTCGGATCTCATGAAAATCGTCTTTAAGGTCAAGGAAGATGATCCGCGCAATCCCGGGGTTATCGCCGATTGCGCCGGCGACAATGCCGGCGACTCGGTGGGGCCGACCGCCGATGGTTTTGAAACTTATGGCGTGACCGGTGTGGCGCTTATTTCCTTTATCACGCTGGCGATTAAGGACCCGACGCTTCAAGCCAAGCTGATTGTCTGGATATTCGCGATGCGTTTCTTGATGGACTTTATGTCGGGCGTGTCCTATTTCATTAATAAAATCATATCCGAGCGGCAGTACAAGGGGCTCAAGAAGTTTGATTTTGAACAGCCGCTGACGCGCCTTATCATGATCGCAACGGCTCTTTGCATCTCCACCTCTTATGGCATGTCGTACCTTCTGGTTGGCGATCTTCCGGACCCCACGTTGTGGTGGAAGCTGGCTTCCATTATCGCCTGCGGAACGATGGCCGCTTTTCTTATTCCGGAGTTTACGAAGATCTTTACGTCTTCCCATTCCAAGCATGTCCACGAAATCGTAACAGCTTCTCGGGAGGGGGGAGCGTCGCTGACCATTTTATCGGGTATCGTCGCCGGTTCTTTCTCAGCATTTTGGAAGGGCATTCTCATCGCGAGCTTGATGTTCGCGGCCTATCTCATCTCGGGAATGGGATTGCAAAACATCATGCCGCATGCCTCCATTTTCGCTTTCGGTCTTGTCGCCTATGGCTTTCTCTGCATGGGCCCTGTGAATATCGCCGTCGACTCCTATGGCCCGGTCACCGACAATGCCCAGTCCATTTTTGAATTGGCCCAGACCGAACACATACCCGGCATCGAGAAAGAAATCGAAAAAGACTTTGGTTTCAAGCCGGATTTTAAAACGGGCAAGCATTATCTGGAAGCCAATGATTCGGCGGGCAATACTTTCAAAGCAACGGCAAAACCAGTGCTCATCGGAACCGCTGTTGCCGGCGCCACAACCATGATTTTTTCGATTATCCTCCTGTTGCAAGAGCATCTCCAGGAGGCGGCTGTCGCGGCCGCCGGAGGAAGCGCTGTGGCCGAGAATATCGGCGAGAGCCTGCTTTATCAAAAACTCTCACTCACCGCGGCGCCGGTTTTGCTTGGCTTTCTCTGCGGCGGCGCCGTGATTTACTGGTTCTGCGGCGCTTCCATTCAGGCGGTAACGACGGGAGCTTATTCGGCCGTGGAATACATCAAGAAGCACTTGAATCTCGACAAGAAAGAGGCTCGGCGCGAGGATTCGATCATGGTGGTTAAAATCTGCACCGAATATGCCCAGAAGGGCATGTGGAATATCTTTCTCGGCCTTTTATGCTTCACGCTGGCTTTTGCTCTCTTTGATCCTTATTTCTTTATCGCTTATCTGATCGCGATCGCCGTATTTGGGCTATTCCAGGCCATGTACATGGCCAATGCCGGCGGCGCTTGGGACAATGCCAAGAAGTTGGTGGAAGTCGACTTTGGCGAAAAGAACACTCCGGTCCACGCCGCAACCGTTATCGGCGACACCGTTGGGGATCCTTTCAAAGACACGACTTCCGTTTCACTGAACCCCATTATCAAATTCTCGACCTTGTTCGGCATGCTGGCTGTCGAGATCGCGATCAAGATGAATCCCGCCACTACCCGCATGGGCGGCTTTGTCTTTTTCTTGATCGGCCTATTCTTCGTCTGGAAGTCCTTTTACGGAATGCGCATTCCGGAAAAAGTGAGAGTATCGCCAAATTAACCTCCGCTTAATCCAACTGTAATACGGGCCGGATAAACTCTGGCTTATAACGATTCATCGTCAAGGATAAAGATGTCCTCGCTTTGGCGGAGCAATGGTGCTCCCTCAGGGCGGGGATTTTTTTTAAGGGTGGTATGGAAAAACCAAAACTTCTAGTAATCGGAAACGGAATGGCGGGCATGGCCTGCCTGGACGCCATTTTAAAATTTAAGCCCGGTTTTGAGGTGAAGGTTCTGAGCGAGGAGCCTTATTTGAATTATAACCGCATCCTTTTGTCCGCGGTGCTGGCCGGGGAGAAGTCCGTCGAGGAGATCACCATCAACACGGAGGAGTGGTACCGCTCCAGCGGCATCACACTTTGTTTGAATACCCGCGCGGCGGAGATTGACGCTCAAAAGAAAATCGTCACCACCGCGGACGGAATGCCCCATCCATACGACCGGCTTCTTTTGGCGACGGGAAGCGTTCCCTTCATCCCTCCCATCGATGGCGTCAAAAAAGAGGGTGTTTTCACTTTCCGGAATATGGCCGACACGGCCGCGATTTTGGAGTCCTGCGAAAGCGCCAAAAAGGCGGTGGTGATCGGCGGCGGGCTTCTGGGCCTTGAGGCGGCGCGCGGCATTTCCAATCACGGCGTTCACGTCACGGTCGTGCATTTAATGGACCGCCTCATGGAAGTCCAGCTGGACGCCGTCGGAGGGCAGTTTTTGAAGCGCGAGATCGAAAAGCTCGGCATCGACGTTCTGCTCAATAAAAGCACCGCGCGCGTGATGGGCGAGGCCCGCGCGGAAGGCGTGATGTTCAAGGACGGTTCCATCGTCGAGGCGGACATGGTCGTCATCGCCTGCGGGATACGCCCCCATGTGGAGCTGGCCAAAACGGCGGGCCTTAAAATCAACCGCGGCGTCGTGGTGAATGATTTTATGGAAACAAGCGATCCGGATATCTTCGCCGTCGGGGAATGCGTGGAGCACCGCGAAAAAGTGTATGGTCTGGTGGCGCCGCTCTACGACCAGGGCAAAGTGCTGGCCGCGACAATCACCGGCAACAAGGGGCCGGTTTATGAGGGATCGGTTTTGGCCACGAAACTCAAGGTGATGGGCATCGAGCTTTTTTCGGCGGGAGACTTTAAGGGCGAGGAGCCGGACAAGGAGATCGTCTCCTACCAGGACCACGCTTTCGGCATTTACAAAAAAGTGGTGGTCCAAAACGAGCGCGTGATCGGGACGATTTTGATCGGCGACGCCTCGGACGCCAACCGGATTTTGGAAATGATTCGAAGCCGCGCTCTTGTGGATGAAAAGCGCCAGCGTCTTCTTTTTGACACGCCGCCCGCCGTGGCGGGCTCGCCGTCGGATGTCATGTCGCGGGCGGATTCGGACACGATTTGCGGATGCATCGGCGTGACCAAGGGGCAGATCGTGTCGGCCGTTCGCGACAACGGCCTCAAAACTTTCTCGGCCGTCAAGACCTGCACCAAGGCCTCCACGGGCTGCGGCACGTGCGCCGGGCTTGTGCAGGATATTTTAAAAGCCGTTTGCGGCGGCGAGTTTGAGGAGGAGAAAAAAGACGTTTTGTGCCCCTGCGTTCCTTTCCCGAAAGAGCGGATCCGGACGATGATTCAAACGCAAAAAATCAGGAAAGCGCAGGACGTTCTGGATATTTACGGTGACGGCGTCGGCTGTTCCCTCTGCAAGCCGGCGTTGAGTTTCATCGTGGATGAGGTGTGGCTGGGCGATCATGAGGAAGACCGCTCGGCGCGTTTCATCAACGACCGCGTTCACGCCAATATTCAAAAAGACGGCACTTTTTCCGTTATTCCGCGGATGCGCGGCGGTGTGACGACCCCGAGTGAGCTTCGGAAAATCGCCGACGCCGCCGAAAAATACAACGTGCGGATGGTCAAGGTCACCGGAAGTCAGCGCATCGACCTTTTGGGCGTCAAAAAAGAGGACCTGCCGAAAATCTGGGCGGACCTGGGCATGACATCGGGATACGCCTACGCCAAGGCCGTGCGCATGGTCAAGTCCTGCGTGGGCACCGACTTTTGCCGCTACGGCACGCAGGATTCCATCGCGGCGGGCATTCGCCTGGAAACACTGCTGGAGGGACTTTACACGCCGGCGAAGGTGAAGATGGGTGTCGTCGGCTGTCCGCGCAACTGCGCCGAGGCGACAGTGAAAGACATCGGTCTCGTCGGAATGGAAGGCGGCTGGCAGGTGGTCATCGGCGGCGCGGCCGGCAAAATCGTGCGCTCGGCCGACATTCTTTGCGCCGTCAAGACCACCGAGGAGGCCTTCGAGGCGGCGCTTCTTTTCTTTCAGTATTACCGCGAAAACGGCGAGTATCTGGAGCGCACGTATGATTTTATTCCGCGCGTGGGCCTTGAAAAAATCCGCCGCGAGACGACGCTGGCTCCCGAAGAAAAGAAAAAAGCGCTCCTGGAGCGTCTGAGCAGAGCGCGCGCCAAAGTCGTCAATCCCTGGGACGAGCATAAAAAACCCGCGCAGCCGCTTCAGTTCAGCGACTTCGTCCTGCCGAAGGACGCCGACGCGCTGATGGGGGCTCACTAGTGGAAAAAGGCTGGAGAGTCGTGAAGGACGCGGAACTCATCCCGGCGAAGGAAGGCCGCCGCGTGAAAATCGGGGAAAATGAGATCGCGCTTTTTAATCTGGGCGGCGATTTCCTCGCCGTCGATAACCGCTGTCCCCACAAGGAGGGGCCTCTGGCCGACGGCATCGTCGCCGGAAAGGCGGTTTTTTGTCCGCTGCATAATTGGAAGATCAGCCTGGAAACCGGCTGCGCGCTTTCCGGGGGGACGGGGCAGGTGAAATCATATCCTGTGAAATTAAAAGACGGAAAAATACACATCCATGTCTGAAACGTTTTCGCTGGTCGATATGCTCGACACCAACAATCTTCCTCTCAAAAACCGCGTCAACAAGGAGGGGATTTACGCTCCCGCCGTTCTCATCCCCTCGGAGCCGCTCAAGGAGGGCCAGCAGTACCGGTTTCACTTTGACATGTCGCGCTGTGTGGGGTGCCAGTGCTGTGTGGTGGCCTGCAACGAGCAGAACAATAACCCCTCCGTCGTCAACTGGCGGCGGGTGGGGGAGATTGAGGGGGGCGTTTATCCCCACGCGAAGCGTCATCATTTTTCCATGGCCTGCAACCATTGCCTGGACCCCTCCTGCCTGACGGGATGCCCGACGGACGCTTATGAAAAAGATAAAGTCACGGGCATCGTCAAGCATAAAGCCGACGAATGCATCGGCTGTCAGTACTGCACCTGGAATTGCCCGTATGGCGTGCCGCAGTTCAATCCCGAGCGGAATATCGTGACCAAGTGCGACATGTGTCACTCCAGGCTCGCCGACGGTATGGCTCCGGCCTGTGTCGCCGCGTGCCCCGAGTCGGCGATACGGATTGAAACCGTTTCCACCGCAGACTGGCGTGAAAATCACGCGTCAGCGGACGCGCCTTATTTGCCGGACTCCGGCATCACCCTTTCCACGACAAGGATCACGCTTCCCGATGACATGCCCGGCAAGACGCTCAAGCTCAACCGGCACCGGGTTCAGCCGGAACATCCGCACACTTCGCTGATTTTTATGACCGTTCTGACACAGCTGGCCGCCGGGGGATTTCTGACGCTATGGCTGGGAGATCTATTATCGGGCGTGTTTCGATTTCTTCAGCCGCTCCGGGAGTTTCTCGTTTACGGCGCTTGCGGCATTCTCATTGTCACCGGTGGCGCGCTTTCAGCGTCGGTGTTTCATCTGGGCCGGCCGCTTTTTGCCTACAAAGCGCTGCGCATGTGGAAACGGTCCTGGCTTTCACGCGAAGTTCTTTTTTTCACGATATTCTCATTTCTGGGAGGAGGATACGCGACTTTGCTGCTGGCCGCGAACTTTTTTCAATTTCCCGTTCCGGCGGCGGCCCGGCTGGTTTTGGGTGGCATCGTGGCCGCCTCCGGCATGGCCGGAATCTACGCGAGCGCCAAAATTTACCTGGTTCCCGCGCGGCCGTCGTGGAACACGATTCGCACACCGCTTCGATTTTTTCTGACCGGTTTTATTCTGGGGCCTCTTTTTAGTTTCGTGGTTTATTCGATTTATGTTTTGATGAGCGGCCATGAAAAAATTTCCGCTTCGACGTTGGGGCCTATTTTTGGATGGCTGGGGGTGTCGGGCTTGGCCGCTTTAGCGCAGTTACTCGTCCTTTTCGCGAGACTGTTTCATTTGAGCGGCGAGAAGACACCCGAACTTTATGACTCAGCCGTGCTCCTGGTTCGCCGTTTTAACCGTCATTTTCTGACGCGCATCGGACTTCTGGTGCTGGGAAGCTTCATCCTGCCGCTGGTTTATCTTATTTATTTTCTCACGCACGCGGCCGCCGGAGCGGCGCAGCTTTTGGTTTTTGCCGGCGTCTCGTTTTTGATCGCGCTGACCGGAGAATTTCTGGGGCGCTATCTTTTCTTTGTGACGGTCGTGCCGAAAAATATGCCGGGTTCATTTTTCACCGTAAGCGGGAGCGCGCGTTGAAAAAGTCGCTCGGTCTGGATATCGAGAAGGAAAAATACGCCTACGGCGTGGATGAGCAGTTTGGCTTTATGTCGCGGGCGAAGATCCCCGATCGCTGGGTGGCGACGACTTGCGGGTATTGCTCCGTCGGTTGCGGGATGTTTATCGGCGTCAAGGACGGCAAGCCCGTGAGCGTGCAGGGCGACGCCGCTCATCCGGTCAACGAAGGGCGGCTCTGTCCCAAGGGGCTGGCCGAGCATTACGCGATCACGTCCCCCAACCGCGCCCGCTACCCGCTCCTGCGCGTGAAAAAAGGGAAATTTCGCCGCATCGATTGGGAGTGGGCCATTCGCGAGATGGTGGGCCGTTTTCAAACCATTCAGCACCGATACGGCAACGAGTCGGTGGGCGTCATCAGCACGGGGCAGTTGGTGACGGAAGAATTTTACACGCTGGGCAAGCTCATTCAGCTGGGTTTTAAGACAAAAAATTTTGACGGCAACACCACCCTTTGCATGTCCAGCGCCGTGGCGGGGTACAAACGCTCTTTCGGCAGTGACGGGCCGCCCGGCGCTTACGAGGACCTTGAGAAATCCGATCTTTTATTTCTCATCGGCGCGAATATCGCCGATAACCACCCGATTCTCTGCTACCGGATGGAGAAAAACCAAAAGCGGACGGTCATCGTCGCCGATCCGCGCGTCACCAAAACCGCCATGATGGCGGACCTGCACCTGCCGCTCAAGCCGCGCACCGACATCGCGCTTTTGAACGGCATCATGCATATTCTCATAAAAGAAAAAAGGATCGATCCCGGCTACATCGAAAATCACACCACCGGTTTTCGGGAGCTCAAGGAGCGCCTGGAAACTTACACGCCCGAGCGCGTCGGTGAAATCACGGGGCTTTCCGTTTCCGACATCCGCCGGACGGCGCATCTCTACGCCGGCGCGAGGGCGCCCTTCATCGGCTGGACGATGGGCGTCAATCACAGCACGCAGGGCACGGAAACGGTGAACGCCATCTGCAATCTCGCGCTCATCACGGGGCATGTCGGGAAGGTGGGCGCTTCTCCTTTTTCCATCACCGGGCAGTGCAACGCCATGGGCACGCGCGAGTCCGGATTTACGTCCTCGCTTCCGGGTTATCGCAAATTTGAGGAGCCGTCCCACCGCGCGGAACTGGCGGGCCTATGGGGCGTGGCCGAAGAATCGATCCCCTCCTCGCGCGGCCTGGCGTACCCAGACATTATCGAAGCGGTGCTAGGCGGGAAGATCAGAGGGCTTTGGATCATCGCGACAAACCCGCTGGTTTCTTTTCCGAATCAGAATTATCTTTTGGATTGTCTGGACCGACTTGACTTTCTCGTGGTTCAGGACGGGTATCACCCCATTCCTACCACCGAAGTGGCGGACCTGATTCTGCCGGCGGCCGTGTGGGGCGAGAAGGAGGGAACGTACACCAACTCCGAGCGGCGCGTGAGCAAAGTCAATAAGGCGGTGGAGCCTCCGGGCGAAGCCAGGTCCGACTTTGACATTTTTCTGGCGGTGGCCAGGCAGATGGGCGTTTACGACACGCTTTTTCCCGGCTGGACCGAGCCTCGGCACGCGTTTCAAGAATGGCAAAAAATAAGCCGCGGCAGGCTTTGTGATTATTCGGGAATCACGTATGAGCTTTTGGAAAAGCACGGCGGCATCCAATGGCCTTTCGGCGCGGACAGCCCGCGCGATCCCGGCCAGGCCTCCCGGCTTTACGAAGACGGGATTTTTCAAACCGGCGACGGGCGCGCGAAGCTCTGGCCGGTTGAATGGGCGCCGGCCCCAGAAACGCCGGACGAGGGCTACCCGTTTTGGCTGAATACGGGCCGCACGGTCGAGCATTGGCACACGCGCACCAAAACGGGGCAGATTCCGCTTCTCAACCGTCTGTCGCCCGAGGCGTGGGTGGAAATGAACCCGCACGACGCCGAAAAGTTGAAAGTGGAGCACGGCGACTATGTGCGGCTTGTCTCGCGGCGCGGCTCGGTGGAACGCGTGGTTCTGCGTGTCACGCAAACGGTGGCGCCGGGGCAGGTGTTCATGCCGTTTCATTACGCCGAGGCCAACGCCAACCATCTGACGGTCAGCGACTGCGACCCGTTTTCGAGGGAGCCGAATTATAAACAGGCGGCCGTTCGCGTCGAGAAAAGAAATTAAACAAAGAACTTAAACAAGGAAGAGGAGCGCACTCATGCGCATCAAGGACTTTTTGAAAAGCGGGCATCCGCCGACGCTTTTTTCGGCTTTTTTGTATTTCGATATCAGTTTCATGGTTTGGGTTTTACTGGGCGTATTGGGGGTTTATATCTCGAAGGATTTCGGCCTCACATCCACGCAAAAAGGGCTTATTGCCGCTATACCGCTTTTAGGCGGATCTCTGGCGCGCATTCCGCTTGGATTTCTCGTCGATCATATCGGCCCCAAGAAAACAGGCGTTGTGGCCCAGCTCATCGTCATCATTCCGCTGCTTTGCGTTTGGCTCTTCGCCAATACTTTTAACGAAGTTCTGTTGTTGGGACTGCTCTTGGGTGTCGCCGGCGGCAGTTTTGCCGTGGCGCTGCCGCTGGCCAGCCGCTGGTATCCTCCCCAACATCAGGGGATGGCGATGGGCATCGCCGCCGCGGGCAATAGCGGCACCGTATTGGCCAGTCTCTTCGCGCCTAAGCTGGCGGAGGCTTTTGGCTGGCACAATGTTTTCGGTCTCGCGCTCATCCCGGTTCTAGCCACGCTTTTATTTTTTTGCGTCTTTGCCAAAGAAAGCCCGGATCGTCCCGCCCCGAAAAAGTTTTCCGACTACTGGTCTGTTTGCAAGGAAAACGACACCTACTGGTTTTGTTTTTTCTATAGCATCACCTTTGGAGGATTCGTGGGGCTGGCGAGCTTTCTGGGTATTTTCTTCCATGATCAATACGGTCTTTCCAAGGTTACGGCCGGGTATTTCACCGCATTGTGTGTGGCCGCGGGCAGTTTTGTCCGCCCGATTGGCGGCTATCTTTCAGACCGGTTCGGGGGTATTCGTATCCTCACCGCGCTTTACGGAGCGGTGGCGGTTCTCATGATGGGGGTTTCTTTTCTCCCTCCGCTCTACGTCGTCACGCTTCTTATTTTTTTGAGCATGGCGTGCCTGGGGATGGGCAATGGCGCCGTGTTTCAGCTGGTGCCGCTGCGTTTTCGGAAAGAGCTCGGCGTCATGACGGGCATCGTCGGAGCGGCCGGGGGATTGGGAGGATTTTTCCTGCCCACACTTTTGGGTTATTTCAAGGATCAGCTCGGCTCCTATGGGGTTGGTTTCGCCGTGTTCGCGCTAACCAGCGCTGGCGCTCTGATTTTATTGAGGGCGGTGCAAAAAGGGTGGACATTTGTCGTTTTAACGGAGACTTCTTGAAAAAAACGGCAAGACTAGCCATCGCTGGAGCGGTTATTTTGTCCGGTATCGCGGCGAAAGCGGAAGAATCGCACAACGCCTTGTCCTTTTTTGGAAGGGATCGACTGCGGGTTGAAGTCTGGGATGCTTTGGCATCCGGCGCCGACAATGACTATGCCTTCGCGGCCAATCAGCTGCGCCTGGGCGGGAAGTGGGCTCATGATTTATTTGCGTTAAATGCCGTTGGCCAGTACACGCAGCTTTCAAATCTTCCCGTAGGCGCCAGCGCGGGAGCGGGCGCCGGCGCCCTCTATTTTTCCAATGCCAACGACAGGAATTCCTATGACGTTTTTGTCAAATATTTGAATCTGGATTTGAAATGGCCGGCGGGAGTTACCGGGACCGTTGGACGGTTCAATTATTCCAGCGGCAATGAAATGAAATCGACCGACAAGAAAATCGGATGGCTCAAGAATATGCGCGTCGCTGACAGGCTTATCGGCGGTTTTGAATGGTCTCATTACGGCCGTTCCTTTGATGGCGCCAAAATCGCTTACGAAAACGACTGGTCCAATATCAATTGGGCGGCTTTTAGTCCCACCCAGGGAGGGTTTGAGGAACATGCCCATCGTTCCGTTCAAGGCATTGATGTCCTTGCCCTGGAAGCCAATATCAAAAAAGACGCTTTTATTCCCGGCATGGAAGAGCAGCTTTTTTATTACCGTTATGACGACCATCGGGACATTATTGCCACGACAACCCGTTTGGACAATACCGGCCGCTCGATCCCGGCTCATACGGCAAGCCAGGCGGATTTTCACGTTTTTGGCGGGCATCTGGCGGGCCGTTATGATATCGGCCCGGGCACGTGGGATATTTTGGGATGGGCGGCCCGGCAAACCGGAGACTGGTTTGAGTTGAATCACTCGGCTTATGCTTACGCCGTGGAAACCGGCTATCAACTCAATGCCCTGCCCTGGCAGCCTTGGGCGCGCGCCGGTTTCAATGTCGGCTCCGGGGATGATGATCCCGCCGACGGCGACCACGAGACTTTTTATCAAATGCTGCCGACGGCCAGGCTTTATTCCTTTTCCATTCTCTATAACCTGATGAATACCAAAGACACGTTTTTATCGCTCATTCTTAAACCCAAGGACAATATTGTCTTGCGGCCGGAATTTCACGCCGTGAGCCTTTCCGAAGGCGCTGACCGCTGGTATTTGGGTTCAGGCGCTTCGCATAGCAACGCATTTGACGATTTCGCGGCGCGCTCCTCCAACGGTCAGGATGACCTGGGAAAGCTTTTAGACCTTACGGTTATCTGGAACGCGACAAGCGATGTGTCCGTGATGGCGTATTACGGCCATTTTTGGGGAGAGGACGTGGTCAAACGGTTTTTTACGACACAACGCCGCAACGATTTATTTTTCCTGGAGGTTACGGTTCATTTCTGATGATGCGGGATAAATTCGGGCGAAAACTGACTTATTTACGGGTGTCTTTAATCGATCGCTGCAATTTGCGATGCTTTTATTGCATGCCCAAGGGGCCTCTCCATCCTCTGGGTGAGGATGAGTTTTTGAATATGGAGGAAACAGTAGCCATTATCTCGCTTTTTGCGGAGCTGGGGATTTCCAAAGTGCGTTTGACAGGAGGGGAGCCCCTTCTCAAAAAAGGGGTGCCGGAACTGGTGGAGCGCGTCAAAGGTTTTCCGGGGATGCAAGAAGTGGTGATGACGACCAATGGCGTTCTGCTCAAGCATTTTGCCGGAGATTTAAAAAAAGCGGGCCTTGATCGCATCAATGTCAGCTTGGACACCTTGGATCGGGATAATTTTAAGCGCATTACGGGAGCGGATAAATTAAACGAAGTCCTGGAAGGCATCCAGGCCGCCGGCCAAGCGGGGATTGGCCCTATCAAGATCAACGCGGTGCTCATGAAAGGCGTCAATGACCATGAAATCCTGGATCTTGTCCGGTTTGCGGTTGAAAACGCGTTTCAAATCCGATTCATTGAATGGATGCCGACGGCCTCTGAAATTCAGTCGATAAGAGAGAATCGTTTTCTGAGCGCTGAATTCGCCCAAAAGGCGATCGAGGAAAAATATTCTTTAATGCCGGATCATTCAAGCCCCCATGCGCCGGCCAGAAGTTTTTTTATTCAGGGCTCCGCGTCTCGGGTTGGCTTCATCAGCCCCTTGTCCAACGCGTTCTGCGCCCAATGCAATCGTTTGCGCCTTAAAGCCAATGGGATGCTGAAGACCTGTCTTCATGGAAAAGAAGACTTGGATATTCGATCCTTGCTCCGCCAAGGGCTTTCCCGGGAAAGCATTAAGCGGCAAATCGCGTCGGTAGTGTTCGATCGTCCCGAAGAGCATTTTTTAAATCAGCCATCGGTGGCGCACCATGATTTTGTCATGACAGCGGTGGGAGGATAAACATGCGTTCCATTACTCACAAAATAGAAACGCTGCGCCGGGCTGTCGCCGAAAGCCGGATTCAGGCCCAGCCGGACACGATTAAGAGACTTCTGGCCAATGATGTCCCCAAAAAAGATATTCTGCCAATCGCGCGGGCGGCCGGCGTCATGGCGGCCAAGAAAACGCCCGACCTTTTGCCGTATTGCCATCCCATTCTCATTGATTGGGTCCAGATCGAGTTTGAAACCCAAGAAACCCTGATCACGATTCGCGCGACCGTGGAAGCGGTGGCTAAAACCGGCGTGGAAATGGAAACTTTAACCGCCGCGAGCGTTGCGGCGTTAACGGTTTATGACATGTTAAAGCCCATCGACGATTCTCTGGAAATTCTTGGCGCCAAGCTTCTTAAGAAAACAGGCGGAAAAAGCGGTTTTAAGGAAATAATTCCGCCCGGATTCAAAACCGCCGTGATCGTGACTTCCGACAGCACCTCGCGCGGCACGCGTTCGGATAAATCGGGCCGTTTGATTGTTGAGAAACTGAGGTCGTTTGGGCTCGAGCCGGATTATCAAGTCATTGCCGATGAGAAGATTTTAATCGCTTCCGCCATGAGCTCTTATTGTGAGGAGGGGGTAGACCTTGTGATGACGACCGGCGGAACGGGGCTCAGTGGTCGGGATGTCACTGTTGAGGCGACTGAAGCCGTGATAGACCGCGTCATTCCAGGCATCATGGAAGCCGCCCGGTCCCATGGCCAGCGCCGGACGCCTTATGCCATGCTGTCGCGCGGACTGGCCGGCCAAAAAGGCAAAACACTGATTATTAATCTCCCAGGATCTTCCAAAGGAGTCGAGGAGTCGCTTGACGCGCTTTTTCCGGCGCTCTTTCATGCCTACGGAATGATGAAGGGCTTGGGACATGAGGTGAACACATGACGGATATCCCGCTTTGGCTGCCCATGGCCTTCTTTGGAGTGGCGCTGGTTTATTCCATGGCGGGCTTTGCCGGCGGCTCGTCTTATCTGGCGTTGCTTCTAATGGCCGGTTTTTCTTATCAGCAGGCGCCATCGGTTGTCTTGGTCTGCAATCTCATTGTTTCCGCTTCAACTTTCTGGTGTTTTTATCGGGCAGGACATTTTAGTCCTCAAAGGACGCTTCCTTTTGCCTTATTGTCGGTTCCCATGGCTTTTGTGGGCGCTCAAATAGACATTGGCAAAGATTTTTTTTATTTATTGCTAGGGTTTTCGCTTCTGATAGCCAGTTCCCGAATTCTTTTGGCTGGGCGAGATCTGACGGAGAAGCGCCGCATTTCTACTCCACGCGTTTGGGCTATCGGAGTGCCTATTGGGGGAATTTTGGGTTTTCTGTCCGGCCTCATAGGCATCGGTGGCGGTATTTTCTTAAGCCCCATTTTATTTCTAACGCGTTGGCTCGACACCAAACAAATTGCCGCGGCTGGAAGTTTTTTCATCTTTGTTAATTCCCTTTCAGGCTTCTTGGGCCATGCCCAAAAAGGGATGATGATTTCGATAGAATCCCTGCCGCTGCTGGTTTTGGCGGTTTTCTTGGGAGGCCAGTTGGGCGCGCGAATAGGGGCTTGTCGCTTGCCCGTTCTGGGGCTGCAACGAGTTGCGGCGCTTTTACTGCTTTTGGTTTCCATAAACCTCTTAGGGAAAATTTTCTGACGATGGTTTCTTTCCAAGAAGCTCAAAAAATAATCAAAAGGCATGCTCCTGCCGCTCCCATTGAAGAAATCGCTCTCTTGACCGCGTTGGGGGCTGTGTGCGCTCAAGACGTGAAGTCACCGGTTCATTTGCCTTTGGCGGATAATTCGGCGATGGATGGTTTTGTGCTGCGCTCTCAAGATACGGCTGGTGCCACGCCTGATCAGCCGGTGGCGCTGCGCATCCGCGGAACGATCAAGGCGGGCGACTCCGTCCATAAAACGCTCTCTCCGAATGAGACTTATCGCGTCATGACGGGCGCATCGATTCTCTTGGGAGCCGATGCGGTTCTGGAAAAGGAGAGGGCGGTCATCCGGAACGGCCATCTGGTCATCAGCCAGCCTCTTGGAAAAGGAAAAAATATCCGATACCAGGCGGAGGAAATCGAAAAAGGACAGCTGGTGTTGTCCAAAGGCTCCGTTTTGAATCCGGGCGGCATTGGTTTTTTGGCGTCGATGGGAATGACCCGGATCAAAGTTTATAAGAAGCCGATGGTTTCTCTGATCGCGACGGGAAATGAACTGGTAACCCCCGGAAACCCCCTAGCGCCGGGCAAAATTTACGATTCCAACACGGCCATGATAACGGCAGCGCTTGACCAGATGAGAATACGGCCTTTTTTGGTTCGAAAACTCCGGGACGAGCCCCGATCAATTCAGAAAACGCTCCATTTGGTTTTAAAGGAGAGTGACTTTGTGATTTTGATGGGCGGGGTCTCGGTGGGGGATTATGACTTTGTGAAAGAAATTCTTGGAAAGGAAGGGGTTAGGACTCTGTTTTGGAAAGTCAGCCAAAAACCGGGAAAACCGCTTTATGCGGGCAAGAAAAAGAACGCTTTGGTGTTTGGTCTTCCCGGCAACCCCGCCAGCGTATTCACCTGTTTTTACGAATACGTTTATCCCGCTTTGCGGCATTTTATGGGACATCCCCGGCCTTATCTGGCCTGGTCTCATCGGGAGTTAAAAGGATCTCTGAGACCGGATCCGGATAAATTCTCATTTATCAAAAGTAAGATGGAAAACGGGCAGTCGGTTATTCCTCTCCAACATCAAAAATCCCATATGATCTCATCGTTATGCGAAGCCGATAGTTTCGTGGTTTTGCCCAATTCCAGTGGAGTATTGGAAGAAAGCCAAATGGTGCTGGTCCATTCACTGCCATGAGAATCAAAGTGATTTTTTTCGCCGAACTGAAGGAAATGTTTGGTTCATCGTGCCTCGTCGACATCCGGGAAGGCGCGACGATCCAGGACGCTGTCCATCTTTTGGCCCAGTCGGGCCGGTTTCCTTTAAACGCCGCTTCTTTACGCTATGCGCTGAATGAAAACTTTGAAACACCCGATAAAAAATTGTCCAATAATGATGAGCTGGCGCTGATGACGCCCATGTCCGGCGGCTAGTGATGATCACCGATCAGCCGATTGACTTGGTAGAGTTTTTTTCGCGGCCTTTTGACCCCTCTTGCGGCGCGGCGGCGTCTTTTGTGGGAATGGTCCGCAATCATGACCATGGCTGTCGTGTGAAAAGCCTGCATTACGACTGTTACCGTTCAATGGCCGAGAAGGTTTTGCAAGTTTTGGCCGATCAGGCGCGATCTCAATGGGCAGTTGATGAGATTCGCATCGTCCATCGTGTCGGTCATTTAGAAATAGGCGAAGCCGCGGTCGCGATTTCCGTGGGCTCTGCCCATCGGGCCGAAGCCTTTGAAGCCTGCAGGTTTTTGATCGAACAAATCAAAAAAACAGTTCCAATCTGGAAAAAGGAAGTCTTTGAAGATGGCACCAGTGAGTGGGTATCCTGCATGCGTTCGGGGACTAGTGTTAGCTGGCGGTAAAAGTTCCCGTTTTGGTTCCAATAAAGCCTTGGCGATGTATCGGGGAGCGCGTTTGATCGAGCATGCCGTCTCGCTTTTCAAGGAACTGGATCTTGAGCCGATTGTTTCCAGCCGCAAAGACGTCGATTATGCTTTTCTAAACTGCGCGACCATTCACGATCAGTTGCCGGATCAAGGGCCTCTGGGCGGTCTTTACACGGCTTTGACGATTTTCCCCCAGACTTCTTTTTTGGTGCTGACGTGCGACATGCCGGCTCTGACGTCCTCGATGTTGTCGAAGCTTTTAACCGAGCGAGCCTCTCACGCGCTGATTACTGCCTATGCCGACCGGAAAGGAACGATGCAGCCTTTTCCTGGAATTTACGAGCCATCCGTTGCCGACATTATTCGTGGGCAATTCAGAAATAACCGATTGTCCATGCGTGATTTATTGGAGCGGGTTTCTTGCAAGACCGTTCCCTGCGATGAGGATCAGGCGCTAGTGAATGTCAATTCCCCACAAGAGTTATTGAAATTAACGGATCATGAAAGAGATTACTGAGGTTTCCTTACTTGTCTCAGCCATTGTGCCCATAATTTAAGGAAGCTTCAGCACAGCACTTCGGCCGGCGACGGTGCCGCTGGACCAGGACCATTGGAAATTGAATCCGCCGATGCGGCCATCCACATCGAGGATTTCCCCGGCAAAATAAAGTCCGGGAATGATTTTAGACTCCATGGTAGAAACCCGGACCTCTTTAAGGTCCACGCCGCCCGCGGTGACCTCGGCTTTCCTGTATCCTACGACTCCCGTCACTGAAAGCGGCGTATGGGCGATGGGGTGGAGCAGTTGCCGCGGGTTTTTTCCTTCATTCTTGCGCAAAAAAGTTTCAACGAAGCGCTCCGGCAATCCGAATTCTTCGATGAAGAAACTCTTAGGCTGTTTATTCGGATGTTTTTTCCGGAAAATCTCCAAGCGCTTATTCAGCGCTTCCGGTGTGTGCCCCGGCAAAAAGTTTGCTTCGATCTCCGGGGAATGTTTAGGATCCGAGTAAGCGAAAAAACGGCTGATATCCAGCGCCACAGGGCCGCTATAGCCAAAGTGCGTGAAAAGCAGAGAGCCTTCGCATTCGGCCTTCTTTTTCCCGTCTTCGAAAAAAGTCAGCGCGGCATTTAAAGTGATGCCGCTTAGTTCCATCCAGTCTTTATCGTTGGTAGTCAGCGGCGTCAACGCCGGCGTGGTTTTAATAAGGGTATGCCCTAGGCTGGCGGCCATCGAAAGTCCCATCCCGTCACTGCCGGTTTCCGGCAGAGACAATCCTCCGGTAGCCAGAACCACACGCCGCGCCAGAAGATCTCCGGTCTCACCCCGAAGCAAAAACACATCGCCCTTTTTTTCAATCCCAGTGACGCGAAACCCCGTTTTTAAAGACACGCCGCATTTTTCGCTTTCTTTTAAAAGCGCTTCGAGCACGGTCTTGCCCGAGCGCGTAACGGGAAAATATTTGCCAGTGGATTCTAGAATCAGATCCACACCTATTTCTTCAAAAAAACGCTTGGTTTGATCGGGGGTGAAAGCCTCCAGCACGTGTTTAATAAAATGAGACGGACCCCCCTGAAAGTCAAAAGGAGTGACTTTTCGGTTGGTGACATTGCAGCGCGTTCCGCCGGAGACAAGGATCTTGGCGCCGACTTTGCCGCGCGAATCCACGAGCAGAATTTTAAGATTTTTTGACTGGCCCCGCCCTGCCGCGATAGCGGTTGTCAGACCCGCCGCGCCTGCGCCGACAATGACAATATCGAAAGGTGATTTTTCCATGTGATAGAATTATACACTATGCGAAAGACTTGTCCCTGGCCCGCGAACGATCCGCTGATGGTGGCCTACCATGACCGGGAATGGGGCGTGCCGCTTTATGATGACCGAAAACTCTTTGAATTTCTTATTCTGGAGGGCATGCAGGCGGGTTTAAGCTGGCGCTGCGTTCTCCATAAACGGGAGAATTTTAGAAAAGCTTTCGACGGGTTTGATCCGGAGAAAGTGGCGCGATATAAAAGCGCGAAGATTTCCCGGCTGATGCGGAATGAAGGAATAATCCGCAATCGCCTGAAAATAGAAGCGGCCCGTGCCAATGCCCGCGCTTTTTTGGACATTCAGTCCAAAGAAAAAAGCTTCAGCCGGTATATCTGGCAATTTACCGGCGGCAGGCCCATTCAAAATCGTTGGAAGAGTTTAAAAAACCTCCCCGCCACGTCGCCCGAGTCCGACGCCATGAGCCAAGCGCTCAAGGAAAAAAGATTTCGTTTCGTCGGCTCGACGATTTGTTACGCGCACATGCAGGCGACCGGCATGGTGAATGACCATCTGGTGACCTGTTTTCGGCACTCCATCATAGAAAAAATACCCCGGAATTAAATTAATAAAACGTTAAATAGGATTAAAATTTCATAATTCTGTTTTAATGCCCGCTTAATATCTTTTTTTGTATGGTGAGAGCATCAGTCCAATCAAAAGGAGGAAACAATGAAACAAACTCTGATGGGCGCAATGCTGTTGATGGTGGTGCTTGCCGGTTGTACGCGGGATTCGCAGCGAAGCGCTGAGGAACTGGGCCGGGATGTCGGCCGTGATATCGAGCGCGGCGCTCAGGAAGTGGAACATGCGGCCAAAGACGCCCTTGACTAATGAGGCTTCATTAAATAATGGGCACAATAGAAGTCAGAATTTGATGAAACCTCAATAATAACAGGAGGAGGGATTTTCCTATGTTATGGACCATTGCGGTGGTGTTGTTTGTGCTGTGGCTTTTGGGGGTTGTTTCATCCTACACCATAAACGGCTTTATCCACATTTTGTTGGTTTTAGCGATAATAGCCGTTTTGATTCGCCTTATTTACGGGCAAAGGCCCTTTTGACTCAATTTAATTCTAATTAAGCGCATTTAAGCGCAATACAACGCAATACAATTATTTTATATTTTTTTGTTGACAAAAAAGGGAAGTTCAGCTACAGTGACCCTCATTAGTAGTTGAGTTTCTTCTAGTTGTTTTCTCGCCAGAGAGTACGTTCGTTGTTTCGCTCACGTCAGAATTGCTGCCGAAGAATCAGAAGATCCAAACCATAGTATCGTAACAAGCACGTTAACTGAACGAAGGGGTTTACCATGAACAAAAGAAAACTATTGTCTTTAAATGTTGCTTTTTTGTACTTTTTAACAACCACATTGGCTTTTTCCGCCGAGGTGGTGAAGTTGAAAAAGGAAGAAAAAGGCAACCCGGGGCTTTCCGTGAAACAGGTTCGAGATGCTTTTCTGAAGAACCTGAGTCTCATCCAAGCCAAAAATAACGCCATGCTCCATCAAAGTGTCCGGGAAGCGCAAGCGTCCCGCCGCGCCGGTTCCGGGTCGGAAACGATGATGCTGGCCGCCGCCACGATGTCGACCATGGACACTCAAACCAAGGTGGTGGAACTTCAGAGCGTTTTACAAGCCAGCTCACCCGATCGGGCGAATGTGAATTTGCTTTACGGAACGAATATCCAGGCGACCGGCTCTTTGAGCGCCACGGATCTTCAAACACTGTCCACCGTAACTTCCAGCTCCAGCTACACGCTGTCGTATTTCCTGGCGCAAACCTCCAGAGCCTCGAATCTGTACCGGGCTTTACAGGCCAATAGCGCCACGCGGGCGGATTTCAACCTGCTGTATTGGACGACGATTCCGACCAGCGGTCCTCCGGCAAGTTACCAGCGAACGACCCTTATTGGTCTTTCGGACTATCCCACGTTTGACCAAGCCGCGTTTCTGGGCAACGTCAACCGCGCGGCCGCGCTTTATCGCCGGCTTCAATGGGATACCACAAACCGGAACAATGTCAACACGCTGTACGGCACGACGATTTCCACAACCGGTTACCCCGGCACGGATAATCGTAAGAAGCTGATGGGAATTACCAGCGCGCCCGGTTATACGGAAAGCGCTTTCTTCAGCCAGACGGCGAAGAATGTGGCTCTGTATAAGAACTTGCAGTCCAATTCCACCAATCGCGCGAACGTCAATCTGCTTTACGGCACGAACATTCAAGCGACTGGCGCTTCCAACACGAATGATATCCAGGCGCTGACGTCTATCACTGGCGCCAACTATTATGGCGTGTCGGATTTTGTTTGGAAAACGAATAAGGCCGCCGGCCTATACAAGGCACTGCAAGCCAGCTCCGTCGATCGGGATAATTTCAACCTGATGTACAACACGAACGTTCCTGTATCCGGTTCTCCGGACGCCGGTTCCCGTTCGGCTGTCGTCGGGTTGGCCAACATGTCCGGTTTTACGGTCAGCTCCTTCCTGGCGGACGTGGCTCAAACCGCGAATCTTTATCGCGCCATTCAGGCCGATGAAGCGCTTCGGGAGAGCTTTAACTTCCTGTACGGCACGGCCATCGAAGCGTCAGGCACTCCCGGCACGGACAATCGCCGCGCTTTGCAAACGATTGTCAGAGCCTCCGGCTATGATCAGCCGGGCTTTATCAGCCAAACCGTGAAAGCGGTGGAATTGGTGGATGCGTTGTCGGCGGATGCGGTGAAGCTGGCGCTTTTCAATGAGAAGTTCGGCGCCAATCTCGTTGTCGGCGTTAGACCAACAGACGCCGATCGTAACGCCGTGGTGTCGATTGTGAACGCCTCGGGCTATGAGCTGGCATCTTTTCTCCATAGCTTGGAGCCCATCACGGAAGATCCGGATCCCGATCCAACACCGAAAACGATACCGGATATGCTGTTCAGCGACACTTCGTTCTGGAAGACCCATTTGACGGATAACGAGCAGATTCATTCCAATTCCGCTAATTACGTGAATGAGTTGATCGCTCAAACCCAGCTTCAGTGGGGAACGTGGATCAACACCAATAGATACAGCACGCCGCTTTATATCGTTGACTCGTCAACACAGCGCGTGCCGGTGTCTATCGTTCAAAATGGCGTCACCCTGACATGGACCGTGTTGCATGTGGAAACCCAAAAGGGGGTTCCTATTCCCGTGAATGCGCTTCCGGCCGCGGGTACGGACGGGCACATCACGATTTATGATAAGTCCACCGATACGCTGTATGAATTCTGGAAATTCCAGAACGTCAACGGCCAATGGCAGGCCAACTGGGGCGGCATTATCGAAAACGCCAGTCAGTCCAATGGCGTGATGCCCATCAAAATCAATGCCAACGGCAGTAAGGAGTATTGGGGCGCGACAGCATCCGGTCTTCCGGCTATTGGGGGAACGATGCTGCTGGAAGAATTGGCCGCCGGTGTGATTGAACATGCTTTGGCGTTTGCCATTCCGACGCCCAAAGCCGGTGTCTTTGTGGATCCAGCCAATAGAACCGACGGCACTTCAACGGTAGCCAATGCGATTCCGGAAGGAATGACATTTCGCTTCCCGGCGGATACGCAAATCGATCCCAACTGGACCCCGATGATGAAAATGATGGTCACGGCTGTTCGCGACTACGGGATGATTTTGAGAGACCGGGCCGGCGCGGTGGTGTTCTACGGGGAAGACTGGACGCAATATGGCTCCACCAACCCCTATACGCAGTACTATGGCGGCAAGTCCCTGACGGATGTGATGAAGGAATTTCCGTGGGATAAACTGCAGGTAGTGGCGTAAAGTTCCCCCCTTTGTCATTTCGAGGCCGAAGGCCGAGAAATCTCATAAAAAAAGATTTCTCGGCCGCCACGGCGACCTCGAAATGACAGCTGGGCATCAGAGGGTTAAGTTAAATTAATCCTATCTTAATTCTCTTTTCATTTGCGCGTTGGTAGCATGGCTTTAAGAAACATCAATACACAAATGAGAGGAGAACCACTCATGAAACGTTACACGATACTCGTGCTTGCCGGATTGATAGCCGGATCTTCGGTGGCTTACGCGGAAACCATTCGCGGCATGATCAATACGATTGATGCTGCCAGGGATATGGTAGGAATTACGCGCTCCGACGCGGCAGGCACCCAGCCTCAAGAGGTCAATGTCAAAGTCACCCGTGACACCAAAACCAAAAATGTCGCGACTTTGAAAGATCTCCAAGTGGGCCAGGAAGTCAAAGTCGACGCTAAGGAAGACAAGGCGGGCGGAGTATGGGTCGCCAAAACCGTCGAGGTGACGACGCCGGATGCCATGTCTGCTCCCGCAACTGCTCCCACTGCTGGGTAATATTCCTTCATCAGCCTCGTCAGTCGGTTACGAATCATGACCGTACTTTCGAGGCTGATGTTTTTAATGTCCTCCGCTTGACAAATCGTGGTAGTTGGCCTAATGTCTTCACTATGAAAAAAACCATTCTCTGTTTGGCGGTGGCCGCCGTGCTGGCCGCCGGCGTCATGGGCGGCTTGTCTTTATTGCCGCACACGCATGGCGATGACGTTGATCACTCCCAGCACACTACTTGCCCTATCCATCAATTCGGTTTGCAGGGATTTCAGGCCGAAGCGGTGGATTTTCAGGCCGCGCCTCTTTTCTTTATCGTCGCTTTTTTGTTTCTTATGGGAATGCTTTCTTTCAGAAGCGTTTCCCATTTTTTCCATTCCCTCCGGGCGCCTCCTCTAGCTTAAACCTGTTTTTTTAATCAAACAGATTTATTACTCAAAACTAGGGAGTATTCCATGAAAAAATTTCGTGCTGTTTTTTTATCATTTTTATGTTTATTGTGCGCGCCGCCGTCTTATGCCGAAAGTGAAGTCGAAGCGTTGAGACGGGAAGTGGCCGAGCTCCGTCAAATGGTGTCCGAACTCAAAAATGACGTATCTAGCGCCAAGACTTCCCCTCCAGCGGTAATTTCTTCCGCTTCTACTCCAGCGAGATGGACTCCTGAAATCGGTGTGATCGCCGATGTAGTGGCTAAGCTCGATAGTCCCAAAGTGGATGAGGAGGGGGCTGACCGCGTTAGCGTGCGGGAATTGGAGCTTGTGCTGGGCAGCGCTGTTGACCCGTACTCGCGGCTCGATGCCACGATAGCCTTTTCGGATTTTGAAGAGGCGTCGCTAGAAGAAGCCTATTACACGCATTTTGAATTGCCATGGGATTTGACGGCGCGTGTCGGGCGCTTTAAACCCAGAGTGGGCAAGGCCATTCCCATGCACCGCGATAGTCTGGAGACGGTGGATGAGCCGCTAGCGATTGAAAAATACTTTGGTGTGGAAGGATACAATAAAACCGGCGCGGATTTAAAAAAAATCCTTGATTTGCCCTGGTCTTCGACACATGAAGTTTCGCTGGGAATTTTGGAGGGGGGTGTAGGGGAGGGGGGAACGGTTTTTGGAAGCACCCGCCGACACCCTACGATTTACAGCCATCTTAAAAATTATTGGGATGTCACTGACAGCGCTGGGTTTGAACTGGGCGCGTCGCATCTGGTGGGCTCCAAGGACAGTGACGCGCATTTTGAAGTGAATGTCCTGGGTATAGATGCCACATGGATTCAGCGCTTGAATCCGGTTCAGACATTCAAGCTGCAGGGCGAAAGTTTTTTCATGAATCGGGAAGAGACGCTGTGGGGAGCTTATTTCCTGGCGGACTGGCGTTTTCATACCCTTTGGTCGGCGGGCGGACGACTGGATTACGCGGACGCGGACAAGGGAATCTCGGGCTACCTTACTTTTCATCAAAGTGAATTCGCGCGGTGGAGGCTGCAGCTGACGCACCGGGAAATCGCCAACGGCAAGGACGACGACCAGGTGCTCATTCAAGGCGCTTTCGCCATCGGCGACCACAAACACAAGATTCAATAAGCATTGTTGTCATCTCAAGGGGCATTATTGTCATTTCGAGGGCGCCGCAGGCGGCCGAGAAATCCGTTTTAAACTTGTTTCAAAACAGATCTCTCGTCGCTACGCTCCTCGAGATGACATCTTTATAGGAGAAAAACATGTTTCATAAAATCAGAACTTTATTTTTATTGGGCGTTCTTTCAATAACCCTGACAAGTCCCCTTCACGCGGAAGCTAAGTTGCAAATCGTGGCCACGACGACGACTTTCGCGGATCTGGCGCGGCAAATCGGTCGCGATAAAGTGAATGTGAAGTCCATCGCTTCGCCGAAGTTCAATATTCACTTTATCCAGCCGCGTCCCAGCGACGTCCGGAACACCGCTCGCGCGGATCTGTTTATTTTCACGGGACTGGACTTGGAGGCGTGGGTGGATCCGCTCTTGGAAGCGGCCGGGAAAGCCGATCTTTTCAGGGGCGGCCCGAGAAATGTGGACTTGTCACTTGGGATCCGGCTTTTAAAGGTGCCGCGGGGAAACCTGTCCCGCGCTTCCGGCGATATCCATGTTTTCGGAAACCCGCATTATGCGATGAATCCGGAAAATATCCGGATCGTGGCCGGCACACTGCTTCTGAAACTCAAAGAAATCGATTCCGCGAACGCTCATGATTACGAAGCGAATGCGCGGGATTTTATTTCTCGCCTGGACCAAAAAATCGCCGGATGGAAAGCGCTTTCCGATCCGATTCGCGGAAAGGAAGTCATTTCCTATCATGATGACTTCGAATACATGGCCGACTTTTTGGGCATCAAGGCCGAGCAGTTTTTAGAACCCAAGCCCGGGATTCCGCCGACCCCCAAGCACCTGCAGTTTCTGGAGCGTTATGGCAAAGAAAACCATATCCGGGCGATTGCGATGCCGACTTATTATCCCAAAGGTCCGGTGGAAGCGCTGGCCAAGCGGATAGACGCGAAAGTAGTGATGATAGCCCAGCATATCGGAGAGCTGCCTGGAACGGATGACATCTTGAGCTTCTTTGATTATAATTTCAGTCAAATGACAGAAGCGCTCCGTTGAACGAATTCCTGCACGCGATGGCTATGCCGTTTCTGGCCTGCCTGATTTTGACGGGCATTCATGCGTATCTAGGGCTTCATGTGATCGAGCGCCAGGTGATTTTTGTCGACCTGGCGCTCGCTCAAATCGCCGCCCTCGGCGCGGGGCTGGCGCTGGTTTTCGGTCTTGGAATGGATAGCGGCCTGTCTTATGCGGTGTCTCTGGGCTTCACCATTCTAGGCGCGTTATTTTTTTCGCTCACGCGTCGCAAAAAACAGCGCATCCCCCAAGAAGCGGTGATTGGCATCGCCTATGCGGTCTCGGCGGCTTTTCTTTTCTTAGTCCTCAGTCGTTTCGGTGAAGGCGACGAACACATTCGCCAGGCTTTTACCGGGAATATTCTCCTGGTTACTCCGTCAGAGCTTATCAAGATTGTGTGGATCTATTCAGCGGTGGGAATTATGCATTATATATTCAGGCGCCAATTTCTTCTTATTTCACAAAATCCGGAAGAGGCGTACCGCCAGGGACTACGCGTGCGTTTCTGGGACTTTCTATTTTACGCATCCTTCGGAGTGGTGGTGACCAGTTCCGTGAAGATCGCCGGCGTGCTTCTTGTCTTTTCTTTCCTCATCGTGCCATCGGCCGCCGCGCTTCTTTTTTCAACGGCGATCAAGACCCGCCTTTGGATTGGTTGGCTGGTGGGAGTCATTGCCAGTGCGTTGGGGATGACCGCGTCTTACTTTTTTGATTGGCCGACGGGCGCCAGTGTGGTGTGTGTCTTTGGGGCGCTGCTGATACTGCTGGGACTTTTTCAAAAATTTAAAGATGGATAGTGTATACTTGCTTCAATAGGAAAATTAGGAAGAAAATAGTTCGAGATTATTCCATTTGGGAATGGTTTTAATCTAATTTTAATCCGTTATGGTGTGAAATTAGAAATTTTGTTAAATACTTAATAAACCTAAAACTTTAGATAATGGTTTAATATGGGTAAAGTGAACCACTTTAAATAGAATATTAACTAAATAGTGGGAGAATAACATGATAAAACGTGTTTTTATGTCAATATTATGGGCAATATTATTATCAAACCTATCAATAACGCTTGTTTATGCCCAAAATAGCAGTTTATACAGCCGTTTTAGCCGCGCTGCCTCCGTAAAAGTGTATGTGGGGGAGGCCGCGGATTTGTCTATCGAGAAAAAAGCCGACGCTTTGGGCCTGAAAAAGAGCCTCGAGGAAGCTTTGGCCGCCCGGAAAAGCATCATGTTTGAAATCGTGAATAGCCGCGAACAGGCGGAGCTATTCATTGAGTCCCGGATCAAAGGCTTTCTTTACCAGGACAATGATCCCATCGACATGATTGGAGGTTTGGGAATGGCGGCCATGGACGCGGCCAGGAATCAACATTACGTGCGCCTGGAGGCCGACATCATTGTAACAGACTTAAAGTCAGGCCAACCGCTCTGGGAAGACTCACTGGCAGCCACCCTGACCGCCGACGACATCACCCCCGAAAACAGCCCCGCCAAAATCAACGACCGCCTAGCCAAACTCTTCATCCGCCAAGCCTTCGGAAAGTCTCGGTAGCATTATAAAAAACCTTGTTGAGCAAGAGCGATTTTTGTAGAATAGCGGCATGAAGAGAGTTCTGGCGTCTCTTATTCTTTTCGTTTATTTTATCTTTCCTCTCCGTTTTGGTTTGGCGGAGATCCGGCATCAGAACGAAAAGAATCTGGAGCTTAAAGGACAAACCAGCCTTAAATCATCGTCGGGCTATCATTTTGTCCGCCGGGCACTTTATAATAAAATCAAAAGCAACGCTGTGGTTGACGACCCGCATTTTCGTGAGTGGATGCCCTTCAACCATTTTCTGTTTCCGGTCCTTCTCTTTTTCATCATCTTCCCCGTTCTTTTTTTTCGGTTTCTCCGATCTCCTCCGTCCTCAATCGCCTGATTTCGCTCTAATTTAATTCCCCATATCAATTTTAAACAAATAGATGTCAAGGGTGTTTCATGAAAAGAAGACTCAAACTCATTAAAAAAAGGTTACTCCACCGGACCAGAATCCATTTTAAGTATCTCTTTAGAAAAAGAGAAGTCAGGGAGCCCCTATTCATTATCGCGACTCGGCGTTCCGGCAGTAATTTTCTTTTGAGTCTCCTGAATTCCGTTCCAGCCGTGGAGATGGCAGCCGAGATTTTGAATCCGGACATGTATTACGGCCTCCGCTGGTCCGGACTTTCAAAAAAGGCGGTATTGCGGCATATCCGGCATTCGATTTATGACGGTGATCAAGCGGTTTGCGGGGCCAAGCTTCTCATGTTTCAAATGGAGGCTCATGGGGTGACGGTGGAAGATGTCAGAAGCCTTTTTCCGAAAGCGCGCTTCATTATTCTTTACCGGCGCTCGCTTTTTGATCAATTCGTGTCCTTAAAGATCGCCGAGGGGAGCGGTATCTGGCAGTCGACGGACGAAACGCCGCTGCCCCAATCGCTGCGGGTCGATACGGAGGAATACCGAGCTTTTTGCTCAACAATCCGGTCTTATTACGGTGATTTGCTCCGACATGCATGGTTGAGAGAATGTTCCATCATGGTGGACTATGAGAGTTTAGTGGAAAGTCCTCAGGGTATTTTTAACGCCATGATTTTTCCGTTTCTCCGCCTGCCGGTTTCGAAGGTTTCAAGCGCGCTTCGAAAACAAAACCGCCAGGGACATGCCCTAGTCCAAAATTATAACGAAGTTTTGGCTTTGCTCGGACAAGAGCATTACGCTATTTTGCGCATGGCGGCTTTGTGAGTGAAAATTTCGTTTTGTGGTTTACAGGTCTGCCTTGCTCCGGAAAGACAACCATCGCTTTGGCTCTCGAGAAAAAACTGGCCGCCTCGGGACTCCCGGTCGCGCAGCTGGATGGCGATGATCTGAGAAAAACGCTTTCGCCCGATCTGGATTTTTCCGCCGTGGACCGGATGGTTCACATTCGGCGCGTTTCAATCCTGGCCGCCCGGCATTTGAAAGAAGGCCGATGGGTTTTGGTGTCTCTGGTGTCACCTTATCGTCAGGCGCGTCAAGACGCGCGGAAACGGATAGGGCGTTTTATCGAAATCTATTTACGCTGCCCCGTTGAAATCTGCGAGCAAAGGGACGTGAAGGGCATGTACCGCTCGGCGCGCAGCGGAAGGATCAGAAATTTTACGGGCATATCGGATATTTACGAAGAGCCTCTTTATCCCGAAATCACCATTGACACTCATTTAATAAGCGTTCAGGAGAGCCTTGATGCCATCGAGGCGTATTTGGAGACCGTTCTACCCCACCCGCTTCCCGCCAGAGTTTAAATTTGACAAAAATGGTTATGTATGGTACGTTTTATTAGTAATATATATGACTAATATACTTATATAGAGGCGGGCTATGGATCAGTTGGATAAGCTTGAAAATCAGTCGATTTTTATTTTGAGAGAAGCTTACAAGAAGTTTGATAAGCTGGCCATGCTCTGGTCGATGGGGAAGGATTCGACGGTTTTGATTTGGCTGGCGCGCAAGGCGTTTTTCGGGCGGGTGCCATTTCCGGCCGTGCATATTGATACGACTTTTAAATTTCCCGAGATGTACGCCTACCGCGAGAAATACGCCAAAGAATGGGACCTGAACCTTATCGTCGGCACCAATCAAGACGCGATCCGGCGCGGGATCAATTACCAGAACAATGACCCCGTGACGGTGTGCCACGAGATGAAGACCGTGGGCCTCCAGCAGATGCTGGCCAAGGAAAAGTGGAATGGCCTCATTGTCGGCATCCGGCGCGACGAGGACGGCACGCGCGCGAAGGAAAAGTTTTTTTCGCCGCGCAACATCGATTTTGAATGGGACTACAAGGATCAGCCTCCGGAGCTTTGGAATCAGTTTCAGTCCGACTATGACAAGGACACGCATGTGAGGATCCACCCGCTTTTGGAGTGGACGGAGATCGACGTGTGGCGTTATGTCCAGCGCGAAAACATTCCGGTAGTCGATTTGTATTTCGCCAAAAACGGCAAGCGCTACCGCACGCTCGGTTGCATGCCGATCACTAAGCCCGTGGAGTCGGACGCGGACACGATTGAAAAAATAGTCGAAGAGCTAAAAAATACAAAAGTTTCCGAGCGCGTAGGGCGTGAACAGGACCATTCCCAGCGCTACGCTATGCAAAAATTAAGAGCGAAAGGGTATATGTAGTCGTGAGTCGTGGGTCGTGAGTTGTGAGCGAACGAAAGGCGGTTGTGAGCGAGCCGAGAATAAAAAGTTTCAGGGATTTGAGAATATGGCAGGAAAGTATGGTTTTTGTAGAAGAGATATACAAAATAACTACTTCTTTTCCAAAAACCGAAGTGTATAGTTTAACTTCACAAATGCAAAGAGCGGCGATTTCGATACCCTCGAATATAGCAGAAGGTTTTCGTAGAAACTACGCCAAAGAATATAAGCAGTTTTTAGGCATTTCCCTTGGTTCGTGTGGGGAATTGGAAACGCAAATTGAAATAGCCAGACGACTGAGCTACCTAAGCACAGAACAAGCGACAATTCTTTTAAATAAACTGGAGTATATATGCAAGATGATCCAATCTCTAATCAAAAAACTATGACAAGCTCATCCGGCTTGCCCACGACCCACGACCCACGACTCACGACTAGCCTGCGCATTGTTTTTGTCGGGCATGTGGATCACGGGAAGTCGACGCTGGTGGGGCGGCTTTTGGCGGAGACCAATTCCCTGACGCCGCAGCGTATCCGTAACGTTGAGGAGATTTGCAAAGAAAAGGGCATGAAGTTTGAATACGCGTTTTTGCTGGACGCTTTGGAAGAAGAGCAGGACCAGGGCGTTACCATTGACGTTTCGCAGGTTTTTTTCAAATCTTCCAAGCGTCCTTACAGCATTATCGACGCGCCCGGACATAAGGAGTTTTTGAAGAATATGATTTCCGGCGCCTCGACGGCGGATGTGGCGATTTTGTTGATTGACGCCGAAGAGGGCCTGCGCGAACAATCCAAGCGTCACGCGACACTGCTTTCGCTTTTGGGCGTCAAAACGATTCTCATCGTGATCAATAAAATGGACTTGGTCGATTACAAAAAAGAAGTATTCGACGCCATCCGCGCCGAATATGAAAAGCACCTGGCCTCGATCAAGGTCACCCCACACGCTTTTATTCCGCTGGCCGCCTATTACGGCGAAAACCTGATCAAAAGAAGCCAAAAAATGTCCTGGTATCAGGGGCCTTCGCTTTTGGAAACGCTGGATAGCCTCGATCCTCCGGCATCCAGTGTTGACAAGCCGCTTCGTTTTCCGTTGCAGGATGTTTACAAATTTGACAAGCAGAGGATTTTCGCCGGCCGTATCGAGTCCGGGAGTCTTTCGGTGGGAGAAGAACTTTTATTTTTGCCGTCCAAGAAAACGGGCGTGGTGAAGTCCATTGAAAAATGGCACCCGCCAAAAAGCGCTGGCGGGCAGGCGCGACAGAAAGCGTCCGCCGGAGAATCCATCGGAATTGTGTTGGAAGACCAGATATTTGTGGAGCGCGGAGAAGTGGCCTGCCGGCCGGATACCGCCGCGCAGGTGACCAACTCCCTTTTTGTGCATATTTTCTGGATGGGCAATCTTCATCTGGAGAAAGGCGCCAAATGCATTTTGAAACTCACTACACAAGAAGTGGAGTGCGTTGTGGAGGCGATTTTAAAAGTCATCAACTCTTCGACGTTGGATGAGATTTCCAAAAGCTCCCGCTCGGTCGCCAAAAATGAAGTGGCGGAGTTGATCTTAGTGACTAAAAAACCCATTGTATTTGACCCCTTTGACGCCGTGACCGAAACGGGCCGTTTTGTCCTGGTCCATGACAGGCAGGTGAGGGGCGGAGGGATTATTTTAAAGGCCGCCGAGCCCATGGTGGCGATATGAACCGCTCGTTAAACGGTGGCGGTAACGAAGCCCGTATCGTTGGTCGGTTTCGGTATCGTCAAAAGCACAACGAAAGACGCAAGCCGCCGAACGATACGGGCTTCGTTACCGCTACCGCAGACATAAAACCATGAAACTTAACTTACAACAACTTAATAAGGAATTTGAAAAGTCCTCGGCGGTGGCGTTGTTGCAATGGGCGCTGAGGACATTTGGCTCCAAGATAACGGTGGCCTCTTCTTTTGGCGCGGAGGATGTGGTGTTGATCGACATTCTCGTGAAGTTGGATCCCAAGATCAGGATTTTCACGCTCGACACGGGCCGTCTCAACGAAGAGACGTATGACGTCATGGACCGCATCCGCGAGAAATACCACATCAGCATCGAAAGTTATTTTCCCGATTTCAAAAAAGTCGAAGCATTGGAACGGGCCAAAGGTTTTCATTCCTTTCGGGAATCCGTCGAGAATCGCAAAGAATGCTGCGGGATCCGCAAGGTCGAGCCGCTCAAGCGCGCGCTGCAGGGCGTTGAAGCCTGGGTGACGGGTTTAAGGCGTGACCAGTCGGTGACGCGAACAGACATTCAGAAAATCGAAATCGATGAAGCTAACGGCGGTATCGTGAAGATCAGCCCGCTGGCGGATTGGACCAATGACGACGTTTGGAATTACATCAAGAAAAACAATGTTCCTTACAATAAATTGCATGACCAGGGCTATCCTTCCATCGGCTGCGCGCCTTGCACGCGCGCGGTGAAACCCGGCGAAGACCTTCGTTCCGGCCGGTGGTGGTGGGAAAATCCTGAACACAAGGAGTGCGGTTTACATCTGAAACCAAAACCGTTCGCTCACGACCCACGACCCACGACTCACGACTAACGAGGTTTTGCAATGAGAGTAGTTTTACGGCGAGTGCATAAGAGTTTCGAGCAAAAAGGGCAGAGGGTTCAAGTCCTTTCCGATGTGAATTTTACTATTGAAGAAGGGGAGTTCATCTGCGTGATCGGGCCTTCCGGATGCGGAAAATCGACTCTGATTTCATTGATTGCGGGGCTGGAATTTCCCGATTCCGGCGAAGTGTTTGTCGATTCCAAACGTGTGGAAGGGCCCTCCCGCGACAGGCTTGTGGTTTTCCAAGAAGCGGCTTTATTTCCCTGGCTCAGCGTCCTTGGCAATGTCGAATTTGGCTTAAAGCTGGCTGGTGTGCCTGAAAAAGAAAGAAGGGAGCGTGCGCTGGCCGCCATCAAGATGGTGCATTTGGCGCGTTTTGTGAACGCGCATCCGCATGAGCTTTCCGGTGGCATGAAGCAGCGCGCGGCCATCGCGCGGGCGCTGGTGATGAATCCCCGGATTCTATTGATGGACGAGCCTTTTGCCGCCCTGGACGCCCAGACCCGCAATCTTTTGCAAGTCGAGCTTCAAGAGATCTGGCAGAAAACGAAGAAAACGATTTTATTTGTCACGCACAACGTGCGCGAAGCGACATTTTTGTCCGACCGTGTTTTTGAAATCACCGCGCGCCCCGGCACGATCAAAAAAGAATACCCCATCCCTGTTCCGCGTCCTCGCAAGGAGCAGGACCCGGCGCTTTTGATGCTTCAAACTAAAATCATGGGGTCTTTGAAAGATGAGATCGAGAAAGTGGCGCGGCAGGAACTCGACACGGACTACGCACTGTCCAAAGATGGCGTTTTGACACCGGTAGACCGGAATGTTGGGAGCAATATATGAGGGCAAGCACGAAATCCGAAGCACGAAGCACGAAACAAATTCAAAATTAAAATGACCAAAATATCAAACAAGAGGTTTAGAGCATTGAAATTTGAAAAATTGG
>JACQQX010000028.1 GCA_016206805.1 Candidatus Omnitrophota bacterium | reverse complement strand
GCGGGGGTGCGCAAGAGATACGCGGCGACAAAAGTACGCAACAGCTTGAAGCCATTAAAATCCAAAAAACGGCCGCGCAAACGGCTGATAGGATCCTGGGTTTTTAAAAGCGTTTGCGCGGCCGTTTTTTTGATTTTAATGGCATCAAGCTGATGCCTACTTTTCACCCCGCGTATCTCTTGCGCAACCCCGCCGACAAAAAAATCGTTTGGGAAGACCTTCAAAAGATCATGAAGGAGATCGGAGCAGTCTAACGTGAGCCCGCTTTTTGCGGACGTCGCGCTGGGGATTCCCTCCGCGTCGACGCCCACTTTTCAATATCTCGTCCCCGGCGGAATGGCCGGCAAGATCGCTCCCGGTTGCCGCGTTTGGGTTTCCATGCGGACGCGCCGTGTTGTCGGTTATGTGACCGGCCTGTCTCAAACGGCGGCGGTGGATGAGCCCAAGCCCATCGAAGGACTGATTGACGAAATCCCCATTCTTGACGCTCCACTCCTGGAGCTGACCCGTTGGATGTCGGAGCGTTATTTTTGTTCCTGGGGACAGGCGATTGAGACGGCTCTTCCGGCCCCTTTTAAGAAGGGGAAGTCCGTTATGAAAAGCCGTTCCCCTAAAACCGGGGATGGAATCCAGAAAGACGCTGTTTCCGGCAAGCGGGAGCTGACAGCGACGCAGGATAAGGCCTGCCGCGAGATTTTAGAAAAGGCGCTTAAAAAAGAAACAACCTCTTTCCTGCTTCACGGCATCACGGGCAGCGGTAAAACAGAAATCTACATGCAGATTATCGCCGGGCTTTTGAAGGGGGGCTTCGGGGCCATCGTTCTTGTGCCTGAAATTTCACTCACCCCTCAAACGGTTGAGCGGTTTTATTCCCGATTCGGCGACACGCTGGCGGTCATTCATAGCCGGCTTTCCCAGGGGCGCCGCGTGGAAGAGTGGCATCGCATTCGAAAAGGGGAGGCTCGTGTGGTGGTAGGCGCTCGCTCCGCTATTTTCAGTCCGGTGCGGGATTTGGCGCTCATTGTCATCGATGAAGAGCATGACACCTCTTATAAGCAAGATGAAACGCCGCGATATTTGACCCGGACGGTAGCGGCCAAGCGCGCTGAGCTTGAGGGCGCCTCGCTTGTCATGGGCAGCGCCACACCGGCTCTCGAAACATTTTACGCTTCCGATCATGGCCGGGTAAGGCGGATTTTTCTACCGGAGCGTATCGAAAAAAGGCCTTTGCCTCTGGTCGAGGTCATTGATATGCGGCGCCAGCCGCCGCTCAAGGGCCGCCCGCGTATTTTTTCGGCGCCGCTTGAAGAAAATCTACGAAAAAGCCTCGAAAAGAAAGAGCAAGTGATGCTTTTTTTGAATCGAAGAGGTTTTTCCACGTACTTGCATTGCCCGTCTTGCGGCGCGGTTATGACGTGTCCGGATTGCCGGATCAGCCTGGCGTATCATTTTGATAAGCATGCCTTGTTTTGCCATACCTGCGGCCATCAGGAAAAACCGATCAAAATGTGCCCATCCTGCAAGAAAAGCCATTTGCATTATTTTGGCATTGGCACTCAAAGGGTGGAGGAGGAGGTTCGGCGGATTTTTCCGCATGCCCGGCCCGTGCGGATGGATGCCGACTCCACCGCCCATCGCAACGCGCATGAGAGCATTCTCAATCAATTTAAAAATGGATCGGCGGATGTGCTGATCGGGACTCAAATGATCGCCAAAGGGCACGACTTCCCCAACGTTTCACTCGTGGGCGTTATCTCGGCGGACACGGCGCTTCATATTCCCGATTTTCGCGCCGCGGAAAAAACATTCAGCCTCCTGACTCAAGTGTCGGGCCGCGCGGGTCGCGGGGATATCCCCGGCAAGGTGGTCGTGCAGACTTTTTTACCCACCCATTACGCCATTCAAAGCGCCAAAGATCATGATTATGGAGAGTTTTATGGCAAGGAGATCGAGTTTCGCCGGGAGCTAGAGATGCCGCCGTTTTCAAGTCTGATTGAAATCATTATGAGCGGTTCCCTGGAAAGGGAAGTGGCGCGTCAAATCCTGACGCTTGCCAAATGGATGCGTGAGCGATTCGCGGCCGATAATCTCATCAAAATCATGGGGCCGGCGCCTTGCGCCACTTCCAAAGTCAAAGGCCAGTTCCGGTGGAATCTGTATCTCAAGGGACCTTCTATTGAAGCCATGACCCGTCCAGTCAAGGAAGCCATCAAGGATTTTAAGAAAGAAAAGGTTCTCCTGACCGTGAATGTAGACCCTCAGTAGAATATCTGGTATTATTTTGCCCATGGCTGTTTTATCCGTCATTAAATATCCCCATAAAGTTTTGCAAACGAAAACAGCGCCGGTGGTTCACATCACGGACACGGAGCGCAAGCTCGTGAAGGACATGATTGACACCATGTATGCCGAAAACGGCGTGGGTTTGGCGGCCAATCAGGTGGGTGTTTCTCAGCGGATTTTTGTGGCCAGCCCCGATCAAGTCAAGGGAAGGGAGCTGGTTTTCTTTAATCCCCGCATTGTAAAACAAGAAGGCGCTATTAAGGAGTTCGAAGGCTGTCTCAGCATTCCCGAGTTTTACGAGCCGGTGCGCCGCGCCAAGAAAGTCTGGATGCGCGCGACGAATATGAAAGGCGAGACAGTGGAAGTCAAAGGCGAAGGGCTATTGTCGCGTATTTTTCAGCATGAAATCGATCACTTGAACGGCATTTTATTCATCGATAGACTTGGTTTTCTAAAAAGCAAGACAGCCCGCAAGAAACTTTCCAAAAAGGGATGACCCAGCGCCCTTGAAAATCGTTTTTTTTGGAACGGGCGCCTTCGGTTTGCCGGCGCTTGATGCCATCCAGCGTTCTTCCCACGACCTTCTTTCCATCGTTACCATGCCAGACAAGCCGCAAGGCCGCGGTTTGGCTCCGCAGCCTTCTCCGGTCAGAGCATGGGCCGCTCGGCATCGATTTCCGGTGATTTTAAATCCTTTGGAGGCGCCGCCGGCCGATTGCTTTGTGGTGATTGATTATGGAATGATTCTTCCTCAAGCGCTTTTGGATGTCCCGCGCCTGGCGCTCAATGTCCACGGGTCGCTCCTGCCGCGTTATCGCGGGGCCGCGCCTGTCGCGCGCGCTCTTTTAAATGGAGACAGTCAAACCGGTGTGACCGTGATCCGCATGTCGAGTCGACTGGATGCCGGTGATATCGCCCTTCAGAAGAAACTAACGATCGAGCCAAAAGACGATGTGCTGACGCTGGAAGAGAAGTTGAGTGTCTTGGGCGCTCAGGCGCTGATCGAAGCGCTGGACCTTGCCAGGATGGGCAGGCTTTTATTTGTTTCACAGGACGAGGAGCGGGCGACGCTCGCGCCCAAATTAAAAAAGGAAGATGGCCGTATCGATTGGAAGAAGCCGGCGGGTATTATTTTGAATCAGATTCGCGCGCTCAAAAAATGGCCGGGAACCTACTCCTTTCAAAACGGCAAACGCATTTTAATTATCGAAGCGTCGCCGTCAGAGCGGTTATCCGGCAGGCATGCGCCGGGAACGCTGGTAGAGGCTTCGGCGGCGCAAGGGATTTTGGTGGCGGCCGGGGATCGCCTGATTCGGATTGAAAAACTTCAGATGGAAGGCCGTAAGCCCGTGGCCGCCGTCGAATTTCTGAAAGGCTTTCGCTTTGAAGACAAAGCGATGTTAGAATAAAACCCCATGCATCTTCACTCGGTCGCTCCCAAAGAACTGGTCCAGGCGGATTATGATGTGCTCAAGTCCTACGAGCGCCTGGACACTTCGCGTGAAATCGAAGACCTTCTTTTCATCCAATCCCTCGAAGGCCGCGCGCATAATGGCGCCGGGGTTTTTGACAAGCGGACGTATGTGAATACCACCATTGACGATGTGGTCCGCGCGCTGGGACGTGATGCCGGCCAAATCAGGGCGGCCCGTCAGGCGCTGATCGATGACATCGTTCGTTTTGCGGCGGCGGTGATGAACGGCGAGCGCCGCGACCGGCTGGTCAATGAAGAAGGCAAGCCCTTTTTAGGGGTGCGTTTTTTTGAGCATCGACGCGTGCATGCTCCGGATATTTTGCGCGGGCTTTATGTGGGCGGACTACGGGACAATCCCGATATCCGCAAGGAGGCTGAGCGGATTTATCAGGTCAAGATCGGCGGCGGGCGCTGCTACGTCATTGACGTCAAGACGATGCTCGACATGGACCTTGACGGCGAACGGCTGGCGCATGAACCCCATGAGGCAGATATCGCCGAATACATGAAACGCGGTTTGATTGTCGCCGCCGAAGGCGAGGCGGACCCGGTGACCCAGCGTTATTTTTATATCCGCCATCGCGTGGGTCCCGGGCAGTCGGATGACGCCGCTTTTATCATGGCGGGTATTCTCCATAATCCGGATGTGGCCTTGGGAGTTTTTCTGGCGGACGCCATCGATACCTTTGAAAAATACGCGCAGACATACCGGGATCAGGACGGCGGTCTTTCGTTTCAAATCGGGAGAGGTTTTAAAGATCTGTCCTTCCCGATGGAGGAGGTGTATGAGCTGGTGTATTTGGCGGCCATCCCGGAAATCGAAGAGCATCTGGTGCCGGATAGCTCGCTGCGCTATCTTCTGTCCATCGACCAGCGCTCCCAGCAATGCGCGCTCAAAACGCATTTTGATTTTGTGCAGGGGCGTCCGATCGTGCCGCTCTATGTGAGCTTCAAGAGAATCCTTTCCACCCAATTTTATGAATATATCAATCGCCGCCTGGCCAGTGTCAGCAAGTTGCGCAAATTCGCTTTGCCGAATCTGACGATTCAGGAATTGGACCGTCCCGCCGTTGAGATCGCCAAGAAAGACTTTGGCATCGTTTCCAAGGATGCGACTCTGGCGGATGTGATCCGAACCCTTAAAGAGACCAAATGCGAAACCATCATCGTGCAGGATAAGAACAATAAGGTGCTGGGAACCATCAGTCCCACGGATCTTCTTTTTTATTTGAACGAAGGGGAGCGCTCCCATGCCTGAGTTTCGCCGAGATCCCATTGGCGGGTATTGGACCATTATTTCGACTGAGCGTTCACGAAGACCGGTAGAGTTTCATGCCCAGGGGCCGACCGAAGAGAGGGAATGCCCATTTTGCGAAGGACGGGAAGCGGAAACTACCCAGGAAGTTTTCGCGATCCGGCCTGGCGGCGCCGCGACCAATACTCCGGGGTGGGAAGTCCGGGCCATTGTCAGCAAAATGCCTATTTTACCGGAAGGGGCCGCCACCGAAGCCTATGGCCAGGGGATTTATGACATCATGGACGGAATCGGAAAGCATGAAATCATCATCGAAAGCCCGAAGCATTGTCATGATTTGGATGAAATGGACCCGGCCGCGGTTGAGAAAGTCGTTCAGGCCTACATTCACCGGATAAACGCTTTCGAGAAAGACCCGAGTTTTAAATACGCGCTTCTTTTTAAAAATCATGGTCTGACATCCGGTTCGGTGCGGGATGTGATCCGGCATTCACGGTCTCAGCTCATCGGGCTTCCGGTTATTCCCAAGCGGGTCAAAGAGGAGCTGGCTTTGGCCAAGTCTTATTTTGAAAGGCGGGAGCGCTGTGTTTTTTGCGATGTCTTGAAACAAGAAACGAAAGAAACCCTTCGCATTGTAGCTGAAAATGAATTTTTCCTGGCTTTCTGTCCTTTTGCTTCCCGCGCGCCGTTTGAAATGTGGATCATGCCCAAATGGCATCAAGCCGACTTCGGCCGTCTGGATGAGGATAAAATACGTCCCTTTGCCGAGCTTTTGAGGGAATGCTTGATCCGTCTGCGCGATGTGCTGGATGACCCCGCGTACAATTTTATTCTCCATACGGCGCCCTTTCGCCATATGGCCAAAGCGGTTTATTGGAAAACCATCAATGAAGATTATCATTGGTATCTTCAAATTTCTCCGCGTTTGACGAAAAATGCCGGTTTTGAATGGGGGACCGGCGTCCATATCAATCCCACGCCCCCCGAAGACGCGGCCCAGCTTTTAAGAGAGGCTCAGGTTTAATATGCCCCAGCTGCGCAAAGACCCTATTACCAGCCGCTGGATTATCGTGAACGTGGAAAATCCTAAAGCCGCCAATGATTTTATTCATGAGCCGCTGTCCCGGTCGAGCAAGACCTGTCCCTTTTGTCCGGGGAATGAACACATGACTCCTCCGGAAATCGTCGCTTATGGCCGCAAACCGGCGCCCAAGGGGGTTGTCGGTCCCTGGCAGGTTCGGGTGATTCCCAATAAATTTCCGGCGCTGCGGATCGAAGAGAATCCGGAGAAAAAAGCGCTGGGCGTTTATGACAAAATCGGCGGTTTTGGCGCGCATGAGGTGATTATCGAGGGCCCGGACCATGAAAAAGAGATTTCCGATCTGCCGCTGGATCATGTGGAAATGATTTTGACCGCTTACCGGGATCGCTGCGTTGACTTGAAAAAAGATCCGCGGTTTAAAAGCATTCTGATTTTTAAAAATTATGGGGAAGCGGCCGGCGCGAGCCTTGAGCATCCGCACTCGCAGCTGATCGCGCTTCCGATCGTGCCTTCCCGAGTGACCGGTGAAATGAAAGGCGCTTCGCGGCATCATGAGTATACCGAGCGCTGCCTTTTCTGCGATATCCTGGCTCAGGAGGCGACGGACAATAAACTGCTGATTTATGAGAACCATGACTTTATGGTGTTGTCGCCGTTCGCGTCCCGCTTTCCGTTTGAAACCTGGATATTGCCGCGGCGTCACGAAGCCGGCTTCGATTCCATGCCGGCAACGGAGATACCGGCGCTCGCCCTGGCTCTCAAAACCACGCTGGCTAAAATCAAAAAAGCTCTGAACAACCCGCCGTATAATTTCATGATTCATACGCTCCCGATCGGCGGAAAAGAAACCGAAAGTTTCCATTGGCATATCGAAATCATCCCCAACCTCACCCAAGTGGCCGGTTTCGAACTCGGCACCGGTTTCTACGTCAACCCCACACCCCCAGAAGTCGCCGCGTCTATTCTTAAGCTTCAAGAGTAGACTTTGGTTCACTCTACCCCTGGCTTTGGTTTGCTCATCTAGCGGACATGCGATTCCCCCTGCGCGGGAATCGCATTCGATGACAACGCGCGTGGCTGGCGCACGATGTGCGCCAGACCATGCCCACGCCGTTGTCAACGCCGCCAGATGAGCAAACCAAACCCAGGGGCAAAGCCAAGTACGTACGGCTTGTCTATGTC
>JACQQX010000027.1 GCA_016206805.1 Candidatus Omnitrophota bacterium | reverse complement strand
CAACTGACACATTTACATTTATGCATTCTTATATGCATTCTTAAATTAAACCCCTTAAATTTTTTTAATTGAACCCTTTTCTTCTTGAAGAATCTAAGGGGTCAAGTCTTTTTCTGACTGCATGTTTGATGAATTTTGTCTAAGGGGTCAAGTCTTTTTCTGACTGCATGTTTGATGAATTTTGGTGTAGCGTTTATGAGAAAACGCTATCGGAGAAGGGACATGCAGTCAAAAAAAGATTTGACCCCTTAAACTTAAATGAGCGAGGTAAATGGCTTGACGAGCAGATCCCCTATTCATGACATGGTAGAAGGCGTTGGGATATTCGATTCTTAAAGGACGGGACATGGGGCGATGCTATCGTAAATCTACTAAGTAGTCAAGGAGAGACTTGACCCCTTATCTTGCAAGGAGAGACTTGACCCCTTAAATGCTTAAATACAGCCGCTAACAGGCGCAGGGTCGGTTCTTGAGCCTTTTAATTGGCCCAAGAACCACCCTATTGTTACCTATTCTTAGACTTCTACCGTAACGTCAGCCGTGGGAAGTTTGTCAAGAATCCGATCCGCGAGGATTCGGAAGCCCTTCATGCTGCCGTAGAGCGTAGCGCCCTCGGTATTGTCCAGTCTCCAGAAATCACTATCCATGTCATTCTCTTCGGCCGCCTTGCGAAGAAGATCTGCCATTTTGGATTGCTTGAACGATTTGTTTTCCGCCTGGCATATCCTGAAGATCCGGTTCGCAACCGCGTGAAGAGGAAACAGCCCAGCGGTTTTTTGAATTGCGTATTCCGTTGGCTCCGCAAACGCCTCGGGAAAAACGTCTTGGACGGCCTTCCAATAGATCAGCATCAACTGACATGCCAAACTGTCGGATTGGTCTTCTAGGAAACCACCCTTCAAAAGAGGTTGCAACGACTTGGTGACAGACCCCTGTTTCGCGGGCGCCTTGCTGGATGTGTTAGGCAACTGAATACGACCCTGCCAGGGGCCCGGCTGTTCGTTTAGGTAGTCGGAAACCTTGACCGCTCTCACAATCCAATACTTCCCGCTCGCACGAATATCATCACGACCGCTGTCAGTTTTTGCCTGCTGACAAATCAGGCGTTCCGTCAGGTCGGTGCGAACACCCTTCTGCGTCTTATTCACGGTATAAAACTGACGCATTTCTTCATCCCTGTTTAACCCATTAGCGATTACTACGGGAATGAAGAAATCTTCCATCCCGGGTTGTCCATCCTCAATGGACTGCTTCAGGCCGGCCACCCTGTGCTGACCGTCGACATTCCACAAAACATCGGAAGGCTTGAGATTGATTGTACCAGCCATGGAATCCTTTTCCTGCTCCACAAACCCAAGAGGTTTGCGCGAGTTCAGTAGGATCGCGTTGGGTAGCAGGGCATCTTCTTTCTGAAGATGGGTCGCTATTCTTCCAATGTGATATTTCTCGGCTGCTCTCTGGTACCCTTGCTCCTTCGTGCCTTCCTTTTCGGGCGACCACAGATCGACTCTTGTTAACTTCATCAGATCGCGTACGGGCATCGCGGTGATGAAAAGATCTTTTTGGTTCTGATTAATTTTGATCACTGGTATCTGCATGGCTTTCTCCTGGTTGATTTTTAGTGCTTCTTCCTTACGGCTGTTGCCTAGTGTATCAATACTAATTTGTTTTGTCAATTTGTTTTTTAAATTAGTTTATAGCCTCAAGGTCCTGGGTGAAAACTAGAAACTGGGTGAAATATATTGGAAAAGTGGTCACACTAGGCAAGCCCTCCCCCCGAAAAAAAACTTGGTGGGTTATATATGTCCACGGTGGTATCACCCCACCTGGAGGTCTATAAAAATCCACCTACCCCTGGGGGTCACCTGCGTCAGACTTGATAAACCCAGGTAATAGGGCGCTGTTCCACTGTTTGTTCTCGAATTGTTCGCTCAAGAACTGTTGGAGTAACATACCAAGGCAGAGCCGCCTTCTGGATTTTCCGCTCTACAGACGACATGAACGAAAAGTCGATGACATAGCTTGCGGCCGTTGCGCTTGTCCCAATGGTCCATGTGTGGCTCAATTCCGGGGCATAATGAATAGTCGGCCCGGGTTGATCAACAGCATAGGCCACGGAACCGGCCAGCAAATTTACTGCAATGAACGTGACGGTTGCTTTTCCTTTTGAATCCATATGCGCTCCTTTGTTTTTACCCCTCTATTATACCTTAAGCGCCTAATTCCGCCACCCTACTACGCCAAATTAACACACCTGGTGCACACCTGGTGTCAGTTGTTGACATTTGACATCTTTTCACGAATCTCTTCGACCGTTTTCTTCAGTAGATTATCTTTCACAAGCCGCGCTTCAAATCGTCTGACGGTAAGGGGGTCAAGTTGGACTTCCCCCGTTTTAGTGGACACTTCAAAAAGCGTATAATCATGATACCCAGAGAGGTGCCCCGTGACAAGAAAAGACCGAAAGCACGTTTTAAGTTTAAGTGTCAGTTGTTGACAGTTGACGCCTCTTGCACCTCTCTTATGTTGGTGTCAGTTCTTTGAATTTTGAAATTTCGATCTAAATCGTAACAATTAATACCGCTAAAGACTGGCTAAATGCCCAGTTGAGTTAAAAAGGATTGAAATGAGGTTCTTTTATGGACGAGGATACATATCGACATTGTGGTACCGCGCCTCTACTTGCCTGCCACCTAAACCTGTGATTTTCTGCCGCGGACCGGAATGGACGTCAATCCCTAATGCTATCCCGAGGAAACCGGGAACAAGACAAGCGCTGGCGCCCGAGTCAACAAGCATGTCTATTGTAATCTGCTCTTTGCCGTGAAAAGTTACGGGGATGATAGGAAGTAATCGAGTGGTTTTCTGCGGAAATGCCTCAGAGGCATTTCGGGAGTGCTGTTGATACGGAAAACGCATTAACCTACGAAGTCTAGGTCCAGATTTGGAACCAACGCAAGAATGGGCGCATTAGAATACTTACGCCTGGCCAAAAGTAAAACTTGTTCAGGGGATTCGCCTGAGGCTAAGACAGCATCTCTCTCCTGAGTCATGGCCACCCACTTACCAGCGAAAGGGCGTAGAATATGGTCTAAATTGATCGGTTTCATGTCCAAATTATACCTCTAATCCGCTCATATAACAAATCCAGTTTATTATCATCTCACACCCCAGATTTTGTGCATTTGAGGGATGATTCGGACGTCGTGGAGGTGTTTTTGGGCTATTGGAAAGAATTCGGTCTCGATTTTTTTGAGGGCAATGGTATTGATACCAAAAGCTTCGCTTACTGGTTGGAAGATGAAAGGTAGGCCAGCGTTGACGCTTTGGACTAGGGTGATTCCTTCTTTTACCTCTTCGAAGGAGGTTTGGGGGGTTATTACCATTTTGACGAAGACTTCTTTTTGTAGGGCTATTTTTAGGAAGTCTTTGTGTTCTTTCCAGAAGTTTTTGTCGGAGGTGCTGCTTGAAGGCTTGAGGTCCATGGCGATGATGTCGCAGGTGCGGATGACGCTTTCTAGTTCCTTGGGTAAAGTGCCGTTGGTTTCTAGGTACGTGCGCAGTCCCCGCTCTTTGAGCTTGGAGAGAAAGTTTTTGAGGAAGCGGCTGTAAAAAAGCGGCTCGCCGCCTGTGCAAGAGATGGAGTGGTGCGCGCCACTTCCCTTTTCTAAGTCGTCTACTTCCAAAAGAAGTCTTTCCAGCGAATAGATCGAGAACTTGCCCTCTTTCATCTTGTCCAGCTCATCGCAATAGGAGCAATGCATATTGCACCGCCCAAAACGGACAAAGATCTGCCGCACGCCCAGATACGGCCCTTCCCCCTGCACCGAAGAAAACACCTCGCTGATTTCAGTCTCTACAGCTTTATCGATTATCCTGCTCACGACTCATCCCTCACGACTCACGACCGCCGTAATAGCTTGCTTGGGCATCAGGTGTTTCCCATACGGTTACTTTAGTCAGTTTGGCGGTTTTGAAATCAAAGTTTTTCTGCAAATGGCTAAAGATGATCTTGGCGATGTTTTCCGTGGAAGGATTGAGCTTTTCGCCTTTAAACTCCGGATGATCATTGACCGCGATATGCAACAGTGACTTTAAAACTCCTTTAAGAGCGGGCTTCAGCGCTTCAAAGTCTGTCACTACTCCCATCGAGTCGAGCTTTTCAGCCTGGACGGTTACCGCTACTTTAAAGTCATGCCCATGCCGCTTTTCCCAGCTGCCGTCATAAAGCTTCAAAAAATGCGCGGCGGAAAACTCATCTTCGACAATAATTTCGTACATCAACTAGATCCCTCGTCGACGCTAGGCCACGCCTCCTCGGGATAGATTCGCACGGGCGACTTGACGCTCCTTTCAGTCGCGTAAGTCGCGTGCTCATCTACTTTGGCGACAGACGCTATGGCCGTTCCCAAAAACCGCTCCCCCAGCGTTCTAAAATTTTCCGGTTCATCCGACACATAAAAACGCGTCACCGCGTCGCGACGGTCAGCATCATTTCCCCCGGACCCGTCCTCCGATAAAAGCGCTTTGACCTCTTCCGCGGTTTCTTCGGCGGAGTTGACCAGGCGTACCTCAGGCCCCATAACGTCCTGAATCACCGGCGCCAGAAGCGGATAATGCGTGCATCCCAAGATCAGCGTATCGATACGAAAAGACTTGAGTGGCTCCAGATACACCCGCGCCACATCCCGCACTGTCGCGCCCTCAAGCCAGCCCTCTTCAATCAGCGGAACAAAAAGCGGACAGGCTTCGCTATAAACTTTCACAGAAGGGGCCAGACGCTTGAGACAGCTTTCATAAGAACCGCTGCCAATCGTGGCTTTGGTTCCGATAACGCCGATCCGGCCATTTTTCGTAGTGGCGATGGCGCGACGAGCCCCCGGCTCAATCACGCCGATAATGGGGATCGAAAACCGCTCGCGCAAAACATCCAGCGCCAGTGATGACGCCGTGTTGCAAGCCACCACCGCCACTTTGATGTCAAAATTCTGCAAGAACTTCATATTTTCAACAGAAAACTTGGTAATCGTTTCCTTGGACTTGGTGCCGTAAGGCACGCGGGCCGTGTCGCCAAAGTAAACGATGTCCTCAGAGGGCGTTTCCCGGCGGATTTCGCGCAAAACGGTGAGTCCGCCAATCCCCGAGTCAAAAATACCGATTGGTCTTGGTTTAAGCATGGGACTCATTATACAACATTTCATGTATAATAAAGCCCCATGAAATATGACCCGTTCCAGGAAAAAGCTATCGCCGCTATAGACGCGGAAAATTCGGTTTTGGTCTCCGCCCCCACCGGCGCCGGCAAAACCGCCATCGCCGAATACGCGATCAACAAGGCCTTCGCCCGCGACGAACGGGTGATTTACACCGCCCCCATCAAGGCGCTGTCGAATCAGAAATTCCGCGACTTTTCAAAAATTTATCCCGACCGCGTAGGGCTTTTGACGGGTGACGTTTCGCTGAACGCCAGCGCGCCGCTGGTCATCATGACCACCGAGATCTACCGCAATCAACTTTTTGAAGATCCCGAGCGCCTCAAAAACACCTCCTGGGTGATTTTTGACGAAGTCCATTACCTGGATGACGTTGAGCGCGGAACGGTTTGGGAAGAGGCCATTATGTTCTCACCCGAGCATGTGCGGTTTCTGGCGCTATCAGCCACCGCCCCCAACATCGAAGAAGTGGCCGAATGGATCCGACGGATTTTAAACCACCCCATCGAAGTCATTATCGAATCACACCGGCCCGTGCCTCTGCGCCATCTTTTTCAATGTCAGAATAAAATTTACGACGACCTGCGCATGATGAAAAAAGAAGGTTTCTTGAACCGCGAGCAATGGCCGGCGACGGGCCCTCATCAACAGCATCAGCGCCGGCGCTTTCGGCACGGCCATCATTTTGAAAAAGCGCTCCGGGCAAAACCCAACCGCCCGGATGATTTGATCCGGCACCTCATCCATGAAAAGCGTCTCCCCTGCCTTTATTTCGCGTTTGGAAGAAAGCGCGCGGAGGAACTGGCTTGGGAACAGCAACACTTTGATTTTCTGACTCCCGAAGAAAAAACCCAAGTGCAGGAGATTTACAATAGCCTCTGCGACCGCTATGACCTGGCCAAAGAAGCCAGCGCCATCGACATGAAGCGCCTGGTCAACCGCGGCATCGCGTTTCACCACGCGGGCATGCTGCCGACGCTCAAAGAAGTGATTGAGCAGCTTTTCACATCCAAACTCATCAAACTCATCTTCACCACGGAAACTTTCGCGCTGGGGATCAACATGCCCGCCAAAACCGTGGTGTTCGACGAGCTGCGCAAATTTTACGGCACGCATTTCGCGTACCTGCGCACACGTGATTATTTTCAAATGGCCGGCCGCGCCGGGCGCCGCGGCATGGACGCTGAAGGCTTTGTGGTTGCCCGCGTCAATCCGCACCTCATCTCCTGCGCGACCATCGAGAAAATGATTTTCGGCAACCCCGAAGCCATTGAAAGCCAATTCAACTCCTGCTACGCGACACTGCTCAATCTTTATTCCCAATTCGGCTCAAAGCTCCTGGACATCTATCCCCGCTCGTTTCATTTCTTTCAGTCCAACCGCAAGGGCCGGGAAAAAGGGGTGGCGGCCATGGAAAGAAAACTAGCGATTTTGGATGAGCTTGGGTATCTGGCCGACGAAGGCCTGACCGCTAAAGGAGAATTCGCTTCCTGGATGTACGGTTATGAATTATTGCTGTCGGAAATGCTGGAAGAAGGGCTTTTGGATACGCTGGATGACGCGCGCCTTGCGGTGTTGCTGGCCGCTATGGTGTTTGAGCCGCGAAAGACAGAAACCGCGCCCAAGCTCCCCGCCCATCTCCAGCACCTGGAAAAGTCCGCATGGCGATTCTTGAGAAAAATCCACGCCAAGGAAGCCATGCATAAAGTTTATCCCCACACCAAAATCCCCCACTTTCACCTGGCAGCCGCCGTGGAAAACTGGGTAGCGGGATGCGCGTTCCGGGATTTGGAAAGATACACGGCGGTAGATGAGGGAGAAATTATCCGTTACTTGCGGATGGTCGTGCAACTGCTGCGTCAGCTCAAACAAGCGCCGCAAGTCTCGCCCAAGCTGCGTCAAAGTGCTACCAGCGCTTTGCATAAAATTAACCGGGATCTTGTAGATGCGGAAAGACAATTAAGAAATACTTAAATCCGAAGCACGAAGCACGAAATTCGAAACAAATTCAAATTTTTCAAATTTCAATGCTCTAAACCTCTTGTTTGATGTTTTGGTCATTTTAATTTCTAATTTGTTTCGTGCTTCGGATTTCGTGCTTCGTGCTTATCACTTCAGCAGTTTCTGCAATTCCCCGCTTTCGTACATTTCATGCACGATGTCGCAGCCCCCTACCAGTTTTCCATTCACGAAAACCTGCGGAAACGTCGGCCAATGGGAATAAGTGGGAAGTGTCGAGCGGATCTCGGGATTGGCCAGAATGTCCACCGAATGAAACGGAACATTCATCTTCTTGAAAAGCTCCATCGTCGCGGCCGAGAACCCGCATTGAGGCGCCTGGGGCGAACCCTTCACAAACAAAACGACTTTATTGGAATTAATTTCTTTTTCGATGTGTTCGATTACGTTGGACATTGCATTACTCCTTGGGTATTCGAGTCTTGAGTTGAACGGCGTGAATTCGCCGGTCCATTTCACCGGCCAGGGTTTTAAAAACCATTTGATGCTGCTCGATCAAAGTCTTTCCCGCGAAAGCCCGCGAGATGATTTCGATATCAAAATGATCGCCGGTACCGCGCATATCCACTACCGACACCTGGGCGTCCGGCATCGCGGCGAGAATCATAGCCTTCACTTCTTCGGGGAGCATGTGAAAATTCTACCAAAGTTTATCCAAAATGGGTAGAATACCCCTTCACCCACATTATGAGCGCACAAGCTAAAAAAACGAATCTCGTCTGGATCGACCTGGAGATGACAGGTCTGGATCCCAAGACGTGCGCTATCCTTGAAATTGGGACCGTGATCACGGACAATGAACTCAACATCATCGCTACCGGCCCCTCTTACACCATTCACCACACCAAAAAGGTGCTCGACGGCATGGAGGCCTGGAGCAAGTTTCATCATAAAAAGTCCGGCCTCACCGAGGCTTGCCAGCGTTCAAAGATTTCCATGAAGGCCGCCGAGAAAGAGACGCTTCACTTCATCAAAGCGCATTGCAAAGAAAGAACCGCGCCGCTTTGCGGCAATACCATCTGGCAAGACCGCCGGTTCCTGGTCAAATACATGCCGAAGCTTGAGGCTTACCTGCACTACCGGACCATTGACGTCAGCTCCGTGAAGGAACTGGTCAGCCGCTGGTACCCGGCCGATTTCAAAATGCCCCGCGAGAAAAACCAAACACACCGGGTGATGGATGATATCCTCGAATCCATCGCGGAACTTCGCTTTTACCGTAAAAAGGTTTTCGTCGCCCCTTCCAAAGAATGACGATTTACCCTGTCTCGCCGCGGAAAGCAAACGCGCTCCACGAAAAAATGGCAAAGCTGAGACTCAAGGAATCTGACTTTGAGGAACGTTTTGTGCGCTCCGGCGGCGCCGGCGGGCAGAATGTGAATAAAGTTTCGACCTGCGTTCATTTGATTCACCGCCCCACCGGTTTAGAGGTCAAGTGCCAGCGTGAGCGCTCGCAGGCGCTAAACCGTTTTCTGGCCCGCCGGGAGCTGGTGGAGAAAATCGAAGCGCAACTTCTGGGCAAGGAAACCGAGAAGATCCGGCTGCGGGAAAAGATCCGCCGTCAAAAACGAAAGCGCTCCAAACGCGCCAAAGAGAAGATGCTGGACAGCAAAAAACGCCATTCCCTCAAGAAAGCATTGAGAGGCCACGCAAGGCGGCGGGATTTTGGGGATTGATGGTCAAAGCGTCCTGAAAAGCTTCCTCCGCCTTTAAAAATTCTCCCACCAATAAATACGCGTACCCAAGATTGGCGTAAGCCGTGTCATCATGCGGCGTTTGCAGGATCACGCCCTCGTAAAAGGAAGTGATCTGGCCATGATTGGAAGGCTCGATGTGAATGGCCTGGTTAAAAGCCCGCTCGGCTTTTTCATATTGCCCGCCCAATAGATACGTATGCCCGAGCAATAAATAAGTCTCGTCGTCCTCCGGCGTCGCCAAAAGGATTTCTTCGTAGGTTCGGGAGGCGTCGGAATATTTTTTCTCACCCACCAAGGCGAGCGCTTTTTCGTGAAGGGTTTCAATTTCCTGAACGGGCTTGGAAAACGTCAGGCGTTGGTGGAGTTGCTTGAGAATAAGATCCTGGAGGAATTGATTGGCCTCATGACTTTGGTCGTCAATCGACTGGGCGAAAGCGGCCGTCTGCGTGAGGATCAAAAAACCGGCTAATAAAAGACGCATGGACATGGGAGTATTTTAACTGTTATATTAGCCCCGTGCAAATCATCACCACGCATCGCGAAGCCCTTCGCGATTACTTTATTTTAGAGACGATCGAGGCAGGCCTGGTTTTGGAAGGCTGTGAGGTCAAATCCTTAAGACTCAAAAGCGCCAACCTTGCCGGCAGTTTCGCGCGCTTTGACGGTCCTAGCCTCAATATTTACAACCTTTATATCGCTCCCTATCCGATGAGCCGGGACAACCCGGAACCTCTAAGACCGCGGAAGCTTCTCCTGCATTACTCGCAAATGCTCCGCCTGAAAACCAAAACCGCTGAAAAGGGCCAGCTGCTCATCCCGATCAAGCTCTATTTCAGCGACCGTGGCATCGCCAAGGTGGAATTGGCCCTAGCCAAAGGCAAAAAACAGCACGACAAGCGCTCCGACATCAAAAAAGACGCCGTCAAACGCGAAATCGACCGCGCCATCAAAAACCGCAATCAAAAATAAAATACAAGTTAACAGTCTGCTGAAAAGCCCTCAAACTTGTCATCTCGAGGGGCCGAAAGCCCCGAGAGATCTTGTTCTTAAAAGCAAGATTTCTCACCCGCCTCCGGCGGCTTCGAAATGACAGTGGCTTTTTTAGAAGATTGTTAATCACTAACCCGGCGGGAAAAACTGGTGGAGGCGGCGAGATTTGAACTCGCGTCTCTAACCTTCGAGGTCTGGAGCCTCTACATGCTTAGCGGGTCTATTCAGATCTCCTTCAAACTCGAATCCGCACGATTTTGAAGGTTTAGCCTTCTGTCGCTGTCGTTAATCAACCGAAGACACGTCAATTAACCTCCGCCAAAGAACTTGGCGGATCCGCCACGATTTGTGGCGGAAGCCTGTTAGTTACGCCCGACCTCATCCCCCAGGCAGGGACAAGCGGACGGTAGCCGATTTTAGGCGGCTAGCGGTAACGCCATGGGACCCGCGAAGGGTACCCGTACTGTGTTTTTAGCGTTTATGTTTTGCCAGGTGTTTTAGGAGGCCTCCTAGCAACCTCCGCATGCAACTCACAGATCAAAGGGCTAGATCGAAACCTTTCGCCCCCAGACAAGTATTATACCACAAGCAAGGGCCTTCCTACCGGGCAGGCTCGCCAGGGACCCGCCGTTTCTCCTTGTCCAGCATCAGATCTCGGTCGGCCTCTTCCAATAGCCTTTGGGCGGTTGGCGGGAAGTTGGGGTCTATTCCGGGATCGTACGCGGCCACGCCAATGCTGATGGACGAGCTTTTTAAAAGGGGCTGGTCCAGTGTTTGCGCCATCGCATGATACAACTGCCGCAGCCGGTCCCGATAAGCCTGCGCCTCGGCCAGATTGGCATGCCATAACAAAACAACAAATTCATCCCCGCCGTAACGCGAAACGATATCGTATCGCCGGGCGCTTTCGCGGATGGCCTCCCCCGCTTTTTTGATCATCCTATTCCCCGCCTCGTGCCCCAGCGTATCGTTGATGCGCTTAAAACGATCAAGATCCGCCATCACCACCGAAAGCGGCAGGCTCGCGTTTTGGCAGCGTTTCCATTCCTGATCCAGGCATTCCCTCAAATATTCGTATTTATAAAGCCCTGTCATTTTGTCATGGATTACTTTTTTCTCAAGGCCCTTATTGTCCACCAAAAGCTTGATCGAATGCGCCAAAACACCCGCGACCATCCCCAGCAAAGGCCCCATCAGGAAAAGAAAAGGCTCGATGATGATGTCCCGCTCGAACGCTATCCCCGCTCCCAGGAAAAACCCGCCGAAAGCCAGCGCAAAACCCACAAAACCCATCCAAAAACGCCGCAGGAGGAAAAGCCCCAGCACGCAAAGCGCGGCCAGCCACGAAATAAAAAGCGTAATCCCATCGGGCACAAATCGTAGGGGCCGGCCGGAGGCCAGCGAAAGCCATTCATTGGCATGCACGGCAATCCCCGGCAGCATTCCCAGCGGCGTTTGATGGACATCGGAGAAAATGGAGCTGGAAAGGCCGACAAAAACGGTTTTGCCTTTCACATCGTCGCCGGCGATCTTGCCCTGCACCACCCGCCAGGCCGGGATTCGCCGGAAAGCCGCGGGACCTGCCAGATAATTAATCGTGTAGCTGCCATCCGCGCCCAGCGCGACCGACCGGCTGGGCTGGCCGACAGTGACGAGATTCAACTCCGGATCAAAGTGAAGTTCTCCGGCATTCTCATCCGTCTGGGCCGCAAAAACCTGAAACGGAAACGAAGTTTCAAAACTTCCTCCGGCCGCGTACGGCCGGACCGGATATGATTTCCGGATCAATAAGTCTTCATCCACGATTTTTTCAAGATACCCGTAAGAGCGAACCGCTTCGGCGATCAAGGGGCTGGGTTTCACCAGGTGATTGCTCCGGTCAAATGTGACGCCGATCACCACACGCCCATGCGCTTTCATGGCGCGAGCCAAATCCTGGCTGGAGGCATCGCTCCCGTCCTCAAGGCCGGTGAAAGAAACATTGAGCCCGATTACCCGGGCGCCCCCTTCCCTCAAACGGTCAATCAGATCGGCAAATGTTCTCCGGGACCAGGGCCAGCGGGCATTGAGCCGCGCGGTGGATTCCTCGTCAATGGCCACCAGCACCGCATCGCTCAAAACCGTAGGGCGGGTGGCCGAGCGTTCACGGATTTTAAAAAAAGTGTCGCGGGTGTCTTTTAAAGTTTTTTGAAAGCCATGGGAATTTTTAACAGTGGAAGGAAACCACCAGAAGAAAATTGAAAAACCAATCAGAACAAGAACAGGATAGGAAATCTTTTTCATTCGACTCCTAACTTATCTGTCAAAAAAAATGCGGAAGGAGAGATTTGAACTCTCAAGGGTTGCCCCACTAGCTTCTGAGACTAGCGCGTATGCCAATTCCGCCACTTCCGCTAAAATTTTCGCCGACGCCGCAGGCGACGTGACGAATCCGCCGCGCTTTTTGGCGGACCGCCACTTCCGCTAATAGTTTTCGCCGTACGCTGTGCGTACGGACGAATCCGCCGCGCCCTGTGGCGGATCGCCACTGCCGCTTAAACGTTTGATGCTAGGATTCGTTTTTTGAGTCGGACTTCGAAGGAACTTCCCCCAACTTCTTGATCCAAGAGGCGCCCGTTTCTTCGAGCGCGCTTCGAAGGGGACTAACCGACTGCGCGGGCGGTGGTTCAGGCGTCCTTACCGACAGAACGGGTTCGGGATTCTCTTTTGTGAAAAGGGTTTTCTTTATATTATAAGCCCCCACGATCAGCGTCGCCAGTCCGGCTAAGATAGCGATTGTAATCTGAACCCTTTTCAGCCACAAATCATGTTTGGTTTCTTCAACAGGCATACTTAACCTCTTTTTGCCAAAGGCACATAAGACTCATCTTTTCGGCCCACATAATACGAAAGCGGCCGGATGAGGCGGTTGTCAGAAAGCTGTTCTACCACATGCGCCGTCCAGCCCGCCATGCGACTGACGGCAAACATAGGCGTAAATAAATCAATAGGAATCCCCACAGTGTACAAAACCGACGCGGAATAAAAATCAACGTTGCAATTGAGCTTCTTCTTCTCCCAAACGGCTTTTTCCAGCTTCTCGGAAATCGCGTACCACTTGGCCTGCTCGGCATTATGCTCGGCAAGCGTCCTGGCCATCACACGCAAATCAATCGCGCGCGGATCAGGTCCCTTATAAACACGGTGACCGAAACCCATGAGCTTTTTTTTATTTTGCAAAGCGTCGTCGACATAAGACTCAACCCGGCTGACGTCGCCGACTTCGAGAATGCTCTCCATCGCCCGGCTGTTGGCCGAGCCATGCAAATCGCCTTTTAATGTCCCGATCGCGGAAACAATGGCCGAATACATGTCAGACAAAGTGGATGCGGTGATGCGCGCCGCAAATGTGGACGCGTTCAAGTCGTGCTCGGCCAAGAGAATAAAATACTGGTCGAGCATCTTCACTTCAATCGCTAACGCTTCCTTGCCCTTCAACATATAGAGAAAACTGGCGGCGGTGCCTACAGTGCCTGTTTTGGGCGCAATAAACTTTTCGCCTTTTTGGGCTCTTCCCAGACAAGCCACTACCGCCGGCGTCTTGGCGATCAGGCGAATAGCTTTACGAACATTGGCCTCAACCGACTTGTCATCGGCCTCTTTGTCAAAAAAAGAAAGATAGGAAATAGCCGTACGCAAAGCGGCCATCGAATGGATGTCTTTCGGGAAAAGCTGAATAAACCGGACTACTTCATCCGGAATATTGCGCTCGGATATCAGCTGTTTTTCAAAACCTGAAAGCTGGGCGGCGGTGGGCAAATTTCCAAAAAGCAAAAGATACGCCGTCTCTTCAAAAGTGGAATAACGGACCAGGTCATGGATATTATAGCCGCGATAATGAAGCTGGGAGTTCTGTCCGTCAATCCGGCAAACTCCGCTCTGGGCGGCCACAACCCCTTCAAGTCCTTTGGAAAATGCGTCTTTTGCGGGCTTCATTTTTTCCGTCATTCTGCCATCGAGCAAAGGGATCGTCAACTCTTTCCGGGAATGCCCGGTTCGGTCATTTTAACCGGGTCCATGATTTTCTGAATTTGGCCATCCGAAAGGATTTTCTTCTCGCGGATCAATTGCACAATGGTTTTGCCCGAAGCCAGCGCTTCTTTAGCCACTTCCGCCGCCTTGGCATATCCGATATAAGCGTTGAGCGCCGTCGCCAGGCCCATGCTGGACTCCGCGTAATGACGGCAGCGCGCTTCATCCGCCTCGATGCCGCTAACACATTTGTCGCAAAGAATGTTGAGCGCATTGGACAAAACCGTGATCGAAAAATTAAGCTCAAAAGCCATCAAGGGCATCATCACATTGAGTTCCAGCTGCCCCGCCTGCACGGCCATGGCTATCGCCGTATCGGAGCCGATGACATGAAAAGCCGCCATATTCACCATTTCCAAAATAGACGGGTTGACTTTCCCCGGCATGATGGAGGATCCCGGAGCGCTGGCCGGTAAAGTGATTTCGGCAAAACCGGTGGTCGGCCCGGATGAAAGCAGCCGGAGGTCATTCACGATGCGGGTGATTTCCAGCGACAGATTGCGCAGGCCCGCCGAAACCTCCGCGATGGGCCGCTGACTTTGCATGGCTTCCCGCATGTCCGGCGCCGGCGCGAGCTTCAATCCCGCCAGCTTCTCCAGCTCCCGAATCATCGACTCCCTGTAACCCGGCGCCGTATTGAGTCCGGTTCCGGCGGCGCTTCCTCCGATGCCAAGCTCCGCAAGGGACTTTTCGGCCTGTTGCAAAGAAAGCCGGCATTTTTTAACCGCCTCGCCATACGCTTTGAATTCCTGCCCCAAACGAATCGGCACGGCATCCTGCAAATGCGTCCTGGCGGACTTTAGAATACGATCGAACTTCTTCCCTCTTTCAAAAAAAGCATTTTCCAGCTTTTCCAGCGCGGGATAAAGATTTTCTTTTAAAAGCAATAGCCCGCACAACCGCATCGCCGTGGGAAACGTGTCATTGGTCGACTGCCCCATGTTCACGTGGTCGTTGGGATGAATCGGCGTATACTCGCCTTTTTTTCCGCCAAGGATTTCATTGGCGCGGTTGGCCAGCACCTCATTGGCATTCATGTTGAACGCCGTTCCCGCCCCCGCCTGAAAAACATCGACCGGAAACTGGTCGCGGAACTGCCCGGAAAGAATCTCGTCGCAGGCCTGCCGTATCGCCTTAGCCGAAGCCGCCGGCAAATCGCCGGCTTTCTCGTTGGCGGACGCGGCGGCCTTTTTGATGAAAATAGCGGAATCGACCAAGCGCGGATGGGCCCTTAAACCGCTGACCGGATAGTTATGAATGGCGCGGTCGGTTTGGATCCCATAATACACCGTGGACGGAATCTCCCGCTGGCCCAGCGAATCTTTTTCGACGCGCACTATTTCAGATCCGAATCAGGAGCCGAAGAAGTGTTAGGACGCTTCATTCCCTCGATCTTTTCGGAAAGCTTGTCCTTCTCGCTTTCGATCCGGTCACGTTCGGCCTCAGCTTCCCTCAAACGGCTCTCCAGTCTCGCGATTTCCTCATCCTTGGCGGAAATTTGGCCCTGCATCGCGGACAGCTTCGAATTCAAAGCGTCAATATCCGTCTGGTAATTCCTTCCTGTGGTCGCGCAGCCTGCGATCAAAAGAAACGCAAAAACAAAAAAAAGATATGGCATCCGTTTCATTTAAACATGCTCTCCTTTTTAGTTTAGTGGGCGTAAACACGGTAGTCTATCTGTGGAAAAATATTATCTTTAGATTCTATGCTTTCCAAAGTATCCATGTCCACCAATTTTTTGCCGAGCGCCTCCCAAAGCCGCGTAAAACGCTCCAAATGGGCCAGCGTCCTCTTCACCGCGTAATCGGTATGCGTTCCGGTCTTCATGATAAACGCCCAGTCGCTGGACTGCGCCAGCATCAACTCCCGCGCCATCTGGTTTAACGCGCGCCGCTCGAGCGCCGAGGGCTTCTGATAAAACTTGGCGGAGGCGATCATCCGCTCAGTCGCCGTGTGCAGGTGCCGGTAAATCCAGTCGTTGGACGCGTTGAGCCAAACTTCCGCATAGCCTTTGTACCCCCAGCTGGACATGCAAGGCGTGACCGTTTGGTTCCGCGGATATTGATCCAGATATTCCATCGGCGTAATCGTCTTAAAAATATTCTGATCATAATGGATTTTCCGGAGCAGGAATTCAAGCCACTGCGGTCCCTCAAACCACCAGTGGCCGAAAAGCTCCGCGTCATAAGGCGCCACAATCAACGGCTTTCTATCCATGGAAGCGGACAAATGCTCCACCTGCCGCTCACGATTAAACATAAAATTACCCGCGTGTTCGGCCGCCTTGTCCCGCGCCGCGCGGGGGTCATAGGGTTCCTTCTGATCGGTGCGGCCCGTGATCCGGAAATACTTGATGCCCGTCTGAACGCGGACACCGTCCCCATTCAAGTAGGGCTTGAGATAGTCATAATCCAGATCGAAACCGATATCCCGATAAAAATCCCGGTAAACGGCGTCTCCCGGATAACCCTCTTCGGCGCTCCAGACACTTTTGGAGGACTCCAGGTCCCGCCCAAACGCCGCGACGCCCGAAGGACAATAAACCGGCGCGAATGTGCCATAACGCGGGCGCGGCGATCCGAATAAAACGCCATGCGTCTCGAGAATAAAAAAGCGAATCCCTTCTTCTTTCAAAATCTCATCCAGCCCCGGATAATACCCGCATTCCGGCAGCCAAATCCCGCGCGGCTTCCGACCCAGGATCCGCTTATGCGTTTGAACGGCCACGCGGATCTGCGCGCGAACAGCCTCAGGGTAAAGCTCAAAAAACGGCAGAAAAGCGTGTGTGGCCGCGCAGGTGATGATCTCAAGCTGTCCGCGATCGGCAAACTCCTTAAACGCTTTCGTAAGATCGCCGCCGCACTCCCGAAAAATCCGCCGGCACTCCGTAAAAGCCGAGTGATACATCCGCGTCAGCCCCTCAAAACGCCCGTCCCCTTTAGTCCGTTCCATCTCGCGGCGAGAAAGCTCGATCATCGCTTCCAGATGCCGCGCATAGCGCTTTTGGAGAAGCTCGTCTGTCATCATGGACAACAAGGGGGGAGTCAAAGATAGGGTGATGCGGAAACCCACTCCATCCCTCGCGAGCGCGCGAAACGCCTTGATCAGCGGAATATAAGTTTCGGTCAGGGCCTCATAAAACCATCTTTCTTCGAGGAAATGTTCATGTTCCGGATGACGAATATACGGAAGATGCGCGTGCAAAATAATGGAGAGATAGCCTTTTGCCATGAGTTTTTTGGTATTTAGCGAGAGGATAATGCCTCAGAACGCAGCCACCACGCGGAGAATCCGTCCGGATAAAGACCGGCCTGCGGCGCCCACTTTTCATCGAGGGCTTCGGAAAGCGACGCGCGGGGTGCGCGGACGGCGTTCGAGCGGACAAGCGGATAAAAAGAGCCTGATGTTGCCACGGCGCCTATTTCGATGTAAAAAACACGGTCTGGCTTCCCCGCATCCACATACCACCGGTCGGCGCCGTCCGGCAGATCGATGTCAAAAGTGGACGCCACCGCCGAATCCGAATCCATTTCATAAACCCGTAACACCATCTTTTGTAAATGCGTTCCGGCCCGCGTCATCCGATGGAGCATGCGCTCACGAATTTCCGGCGTCACTTCCCAATACGCGAAAAGCCACCACGGATCCCGGACTAAAAGCGCCGCGCGGGTTTGTCCGTATTGAGCCGGCAATTGAAACGCGCCGGCTTCTCGCGACGGAATGCTCTTGGACTGGACAGGCTTAACGGTTTTACGACGGGCAGGTTTTAACTTGCTCGCTTTGCTGGGCTTAGAACGAACCGCGCTTTTTTTCTTCTTCTTCATGACGCTCTCGCAAGGTGTTCTCATTATAAATCATACCGTCTCCCGCGTCAAAAAGGATAAACGCCTCCCGGAGGCTTTAAATGTAAACCCGGCTTTGAGAAGATCCTGGCGGAATTGACCCAGCTCTTTATCCGGGATAATCAAATAAAGCCGCTTCTTGGCTTGGACAGCCTCCCATAAGGCATCGGCATTGTCGACATAAAAGCTGCGCTTGCCCACATAGAACGAAACAGCCGGCGAGTCATGCATGTTGTAAAGATAAATGTCCCTCTCTTGCCCCATCTCCTTCCGGATCACAGGCGACAAAGTCCTGAGACCCGGACTATAGTCCTGATTAAAAATACGCCCGTAATAAACGTGCAGAATCATGATCAGCAGAAAAATAAAAGAAACCACTTTCCAATAGTTTTCGCTGAAAATCTTCACGAACACATAGGCCACCGATAATGAAAGCGGCGGATAGAGCGGCATGATGTACCAGGGAAGTTTGGTCCGCGCCAGCGTAAAAACACAGAAGATGAAAAACATCCAGACAGTGACAAAGATGACTTCGGGTTCACGGTCCTTGATGCTCTTAAAAAGAAAAAAGGGCGCGGAACCGATCCCGATCAGCACCCAGGGATGATATTTGTTCACGAGCACCCGGATGTAAAAATAAAAATTGCCGTCATGCCCTTCCAGCGCCGTGAAAGTCCTCAAAACGCCATGCTTGACGATGGCCTCGCTGAAGAAAGCGCCTTGGTTCAAACAGATTTCCCATACATTCCATGGGAGCGCGATCAAAACGGCCAGCATGACGCCAATCCAATAGGAAGACCGGCCGAGAATATCGGTTTCCTTGGTCCACCAGCAAAAAAGCCATTGGATCGGAAACAGGAAAAGCGCGACAAAGCTTTTGGTGAGAATGGCCGCTCCGGCCGTAATGCCGGCAAAAATCAGATAACGGTTCTTATCGCGTCCCAGCCAGAAAAAATAAAAAGCCAGCGTCATGAAAAAAGTGAGCGGGCCATCCATCATTCCAAAGCGGGTAAAGCGGATAAAGTGGAGCGAGCTTAAAAGAATCAGCGCCCCGACATAACCGGTCCAGCGATTAAAAAGTTTGGCGCCTAACGCATAGGTGGTAAAAACGGCCCCCATACCGCAGAGGGCCGAAAAAAGGCGGGCGCTAAACTCATTCACACCGAAAATTTTGTAAAAAAAAGCCGTGGCCCAAATGGCCGCCGGAGGCTTATCAAACCAGGGAGCGCCATTCAAGGTGAAGCGAAACCAGTCGCCGGAAGCGACGATCTCCTTGGCAACGGACGCGTAGATGGCCTCGTCCCAGCTGGCCAGAGAGCCATACCCCAGCCTAAAAAGGAGGAAGAAGGAGGAAAGAGAAAAAAGAACTAAAAGGTCAAACGAGGCGCTTTTGGCGGGATTTCTCAAAAAATAAAGACACCGGCGGCAACGACCGTCGTGTAACCGCCTTTTTCCACGACCGCGGACTGCGTGACATTGGTCGTTTTGACGATTTTATCGGAAATACGGTAGAACTCTTCTTTTTCGTCCCAGCTTTTATCTTCGTCGATGTCGATGCCCAGCGTTGACGCCAGCATCGCGGCGGCGAGATCTTCGGCCGTATCCCCCGCTTCTTTTTCGGTTTGGCCAAAAGCGAAGTATTCGCTCAAGTACCCATAAGTGTTGGGATCGGACGGAATCGCGCAACCGATGGAGGCGGCGATCAAACGGCGGTTCTCGTTGGAAGAAAGCCGCGCGGTGACGGCAAACGTAATCATGCCGGGATAAATGTACTTGGCGCCTTCATTGCGGGAAATCAATTCGCAGTTGGGAGGAAAAATGCTTGAAACGTGCACGATGTTGCACTTTTCGATTTCCGCGTCGCGCAGCGCCAACTCGAAAGACCGGAGTTCGTGCTTATGAGACCCGACGCCTTTTGTGAAAAACATCTTCTTCGGGACCAAAAGCGTTTGGGCGTTGATCGTCATATTATGAGCTTGCTGCGTTTGCGCAATACCGTTGCCAGGGCCCGCCATGAAGCTCAATATACTTTTCCTGTTTATCAAAGTCAAGCGGTTATGTTAATCTGAACTCATGAAATGCGACACCTGCGGCAAAGAGACATCCCAAGTCCGGCGCGTCATCGTCGACAAAGACTATGACCGCGTCTTAGCCAAGCCGCTTTATAACTGCCCCGACTGCTTCGCCAAAAAAGAAGCGTCCAAAAAAGCCCAGTCCGGCAAAGAATAGCGTTTTTTTTCCACGTCGCGAGCTTTTTCCATCTCTTCCTTATCCAGCGGCGCTATTTCAAAATCAAGTCCCATTTTCTTCTGAAAGCCTTCAGCGATCAAACGCGCCAGCTCTCCCTTATTGCCTTCCAGGAAGATAGAGCTTTGATGCAAAAGAGCCGTTCCGATACGCCGCTGGCTGGCGCCCACGACTTTTTTACGGTTTAAAAGCAGGTCATAGCAGGCGGACTTATCAAAACAGATCCGCTCAGCCTCTTTGCCGCGGCCGGAAGGAACGGTTTTACAGTCCGCGAAGTCCAGCGCCGGATAAAGGCTTTTAAGCCCTATCCGGAGGGCTTCATTGACGGCCAGATACGATGTTTTGACGTCCTTGGGAACAAGACCGCTTGAATGAAAAGCGGTGAAGGAAAAAGTAATGTCCTGGCCATGACGCACCAGCCCTCCCCCGGTCAAACGCCGCACAACGGGCGCATCTTTTTTTTCCACTTTCTGAAAATAACCGATGGTGTAGCAAGGCCTGTCCCAAAAATAGATCCGCAGCGTCGGCAAAGCGCCGCCCGCGTTTTGGGATTCCAGCAGCATCTCATCGATGGCCATATTGAGCGACGGAGAACGCGGTGGATCGGGAATCAGCCGCGCGCGAACGCCCATCACTTCGCCCGATAACGGAGATTGGGTTCTCTGGCCGCGCGGACTTCGTCGATGCGGCTGACCGGTGTGGTGTGCGGGGCATCGAGAACTTTTTGGGGGTTGGTTTCGATTTCTTTTTGAATTTCCTGGAGAACTTTTACAAACTCATCCAGTGTCGCCTTGGATTCGGTTTCGGTAGGCTCCACCATCATCGCCTCTTCCACAATCAACGGAAAATAGATTGTCGGCGCGTGAATTCCAAAATCCAGCAGACGCTTGGCAATGTCTAGAGCCTTAACCCCCTTGGCTTTCTGGCGTTTGGCCGACATCACAAACTCATGCATGCAATAGCCGTCAAATGGGATTTCGTAGAGGTCTTTGAGTTTTGTTTTTAGATAATTGGCATTTAAAATCGCGTGCTCCGAAACCGCCTCCAATCCTTCGCGGCCCAGCGCCCGGATGTAAGCGTAAGAACGGATAATCGCGCCAAAATTACCGTAGAAAGAGCGAAGCTTTCCAATCGAATACGGCGCCTCTTTTTCATAAATAAACTGGCTGCCCTCCTTTAAAACGCGCGGCGCTGGGAGAAATTTGACCAATTCCTTTTTCACGCCTACAGGACCCGAGCCGGGACCGCCCGATCCATGCGGCACCGCGAATGTTTTATGAAGATTGATGTGCACAATATCAAAACCCATGTCCCCGGGCCGGCAATGCCCCAAAAGGGCGTTCATATTGGCGCCGTCGTAATAAACCAGCCCATCCACCGAATGCACCAGACGCGCCACTTCCAGAATCTCTTCTTCAAAAAGACCGAGCGTGCTGGGATTGGTGAGCATGAAACAGGCCACTTCTTTATCGATCTTGGCTTTCAAATCCCGGAGTTCGACATGTCCCCTGGCATCGGTTTTCACCTGAACCACTTCATAACCGCATAGAGCGGCCGTCGCGGGATTGGTGCCATGCGCCGAATCGGGGATCATGACTTTGGTCTTTTTTTCTTTTTTATAACGATGGTAAGCGCCGACGATGAGCAGGCCGCAAAGCTCCCCATGCGCGCCGGCGGCCGGCTGCAGGGTAAATTCTTCCATGCCCGTTATTTCAGATAAGAGTGTTTGCGTTTCAAAAAGAATCCGCAGCGCCCCTTGCGCGTCCTGAGGATCCTGATAAGGATGGGTTTGAGAAAAAGCGTCCGCGGCGGCAATCGCGTCCAACACCTTGGGATTGTATTTCATGGTGCAGGAACCCAGCGGATAAAACTGGCTGTCCACGGAAAAGTTCTTGCGCGAAAGATTGGTAAAATGCCGAACGACATCCAGCTCCGAAACCGACGGCAAATGCGCTTCGGAGCGCCTCAACGCGGACGCCGGAAGAAACTTTAAGATTTCTTCCTCGGAATGACTCAAAGCCGGCAGCCACCCGGCGTCATTGCGCGATGTTTTTTCAAAAATAAGATCGCTCATAGGGCCTTCGCTTTCTGAATCGCCTGGGCCAGACGCTCCGCTTCTTGAGTGGTGCGTTTTTCCGTGACCGCGAAAAGATAGCGGCCGTCCATCCCGGTATAAAACCCGGAAAGCGCCAATGGCCCAACGATGCGATTGGCGGCAAGATTTTCCTTGAGAGATGCCGGATTCTTTTTGAGTTGAAGCGTGAACTCATTAAAAAAAGGCTTTTTGGAAAACTCGGACACGCCATCCAAGCGCCTAAGCTTCTCATAAGCCTCATGCGCTTTCTCCACATTCAAAAGCGCGAGCTTGCGAAGTCCTTTCTTGCCCAAAAGCGACAGGTAGATCGCGCCCTTTAGCGCGCATAGCGAGTGATTGGTGCAAATATTGGAAGTGGCTTTCTCGCGGCGGATATGCTGCTCGCGCGCCTGCAGCGTCAACACAAAAGCGCGGCGGCCGACCTTGTCCACCGTCATTCCGCAAATGCGGCCCGGGAGCTTCCTCAAAAACGGCTCTTTGACGGTAAAAAATCCAAAGTGCGGCCCGCCAAATGAGATGGGATTGCCCAGCGGCTGCCCCTCTCCCACCGCGATGTCGGCGCCATAGTCCCCCGGCGGTTCCAAAATCCCCAAAGAAATAGGATTTACCGAAGCGATAAAAAGAGCGCCCGCTTCGTGCGTGAGCCTCGCGATTTCCCGCGCTTCTTCCAGAACGCCGAAAAAATTAGGCTGCTGGACCACAACCGCGGCCGTATCGGCGGTCAAGGCCCGCTTCAAAGCCGCCAAATCCACAGCGCCGTCCACAAAAGGCGGCTCGACAATTTCCGCGTCCAGACAGGAAAGGTAGGTTTTAACAACCGCGCGGTATTCCGGATGAACCGTTCGCGGCAGGATCACCTTTTTCTTGCCGGTGGAGCGCAAAGCCAAAAGCGCGGCCTCCGCCAAACCCGAAGCGCCGTCATACATCGAGGCATTGGAATAATCCATGCCGGTCAGCTCGCAAATCATACTTTGATATTCGTAAATGAACTGCAGCGTTCCCTGGCTGGCCTCTCCTTGATACGGCGTGTAAGAGGTGATGAATTCTCCGCGATGCGCCAGATGATTGACCAGCGCCGGCACATAATGGTCATAGACACCACCGCCGAGATAAGAAGCGTAATCCTGGAGATTTTTATTGGCAGCCCCTATCGCGTCCAACTCCCGCACCAGCTCGAGCTCCGAAAGGCCTTCCGGAAGGCGAAGCTTGAAATCCCTCAGCTTTTTGGGAATCTTGGCGATCAGCGCATCAAACGAAGCGACACCAATGGCCTCGAGCATCTGGCGCTTGTCTTCTTCGGTATTGGAAATATAGTGCATGGAAGCCTTATCTGATGACCAGCTGTCTGCTGAAAAACCTCCAAAATTGTCAGCTCGAAGGGCCGAAGGCCCTGAGAGATCTTGTTTTTCAGAACGAGATTTCTCAGTCGCCGCGGCGACTTCGAAATGACAGTGGCTTTTTCAGCGAACTGCTAGTGATGCGCTGTCGATTTAAATGAATTATAAGCGTCCTCGGTCAAAAGAGAATCCGCTTCGCCGGGGTTTGAGCACTCGATTTTAAAAAGCCAGCCATCCTGATAAGGCGACTGGTTAACCAGTTCCGGTTTATTTTTTAATTTTTCATTCACGGCGATAACTTTTCCATTCACGGGCGCGTAAATATCAAAAGCGGCTTTGACCGACTCGATCACCATGGCGCTTTCTTTTTGTTTGAGCGACCGGCTCATGGCGGGCAATTCCACAAAAACAACGTCCGAAATCTCTTTTTGCGCGTGATCGCTGATCCCGATGGTGGCGACATTGCCGCTCAGACTCACCCATTCATGGGTTTCAGTGTATTTTAACTTTGAGGTGTCCATATATTCTCTTTCCGCCTTCAGCCTTCGGCCTTCGGCCTGTTTTTATGTTTCATAGGAACAAATGGCAATTTCACAATCTCCGCCGGCGCCCGGCGGCCGTGAATTTCAATATCCATGCGCGTGCCCGGCTCTTCGCTGCTGCCTTTGACCACAAAAGCCATGCCGATGCTGCCGCCAACCGTCGGCCCATAAGAACCGCTGGTAACGCCGCCGATTTTTCTTTCTCCCTGATAAACCGGGTAATGCTCGCGCGCTACCGACTTATCCAACATTCGGAACCCGATCAATTTTTTTCTCAAGCCTTTGTCTTTTTGAATGAGCATGCCGTCCCGGCCGACAAAGCTTCCTTTATCGAAGGACACCGCCCACTGAAGCCCGGCTTCCAGCGGTGTCGTTTGCGTGTCCAGCTCATGCCCGTACAGCACATTGCCCGCTTCCAGGCGAAGCGTGTTCCGCGCGCCCAGTCCCGCCGGAAGAATACCTTCGGACGGGGCTGAGTCCATCAGCCGGTCCCATATCGCCGGCGCCAGGTCATTTTGGGAAAAAATTTCAAAACCATCTTCACCGGTATAGCCGCTGCGGGAAACCCAAACCGGGGATCCATTCCACTGTTCTTCACGGAAATGATAATAACCGAGGCTAGATAAGTCCAACCCCAAGACGCGCTTCATGACTTCTTCCGAACGCGGCCCCTGCGCGGCAATGCAAGCCATCTGATCGCTGTGATTTTCAAGCTTAACGCTGTCCGGAACATATTTTTCAAGCGCTTGAAAATCCCGCTCGATATTGCCCGCGTTGACAATCAGGTAAAAATCATCCGGCTTGGCCTGGTAAACCAAAATATCGTCGAGCGTCATCCCCAGCTCATCACAAATCAAATGATAAAGAATCTTGCCGTCGCGAAGCTTGTTCATATCGTTGGTGAGACGGGCCTGCAGGAAAGCAAAAGCGCCTTCGCCGCTCACTCGGATCTCGCCTAGATGTGAAACATCAAAGATGCCGCAGGAACGGCGCACCCATTGATGCTCAGCGATAATGCTGGAATAATAAACCGGCATGGCCCAGCCGGAAAAGTCGACGATTTTAGCGCCGAGCGCGACATGGCGGTCAGTGAGAGGCGTTTTTTTAAGAGAGCTGGATTCGGCCAAGAGACTCATTCGTTTTGGCCGTTAATTTATCACAAAATTTTTTTAAGCGCTATATGTTTTAAGGCCGCTTTGCCCAAACAATCCGCCTCACAACCCCGTTTCATAAAGGGAAATGTTCCCCAGGACTCGATGCCGCCGATTTCAGCCACTACCTGAGGATTGGTTTTCTCCGGAATCGATAACTCTCCCCCGCTCAACCGGTTAAAAATAACCCCCAAAAGCTTTATTTTCCGGCGCCGCAAAGCTTCGATCGACAAAAGCGAGTGATTGATGGCCCCAAGCCCTGACCGGGAAACTAGAAGCGCGTCCGCTTTCAGCATGGGAATAAGATCGACAACCAATAAATCATCTTGAATCGGAACCAGAAGCCCGCCACACCCCTCGATCACCAGCGCCTCATATTTTTTCTTGAGAATGTCGTGGGCTTTTTTGATTTTTTGAGGTTCAATCTTCGTTTTTTCAATCCGCGCGGCGACATTCGGCGAAAGGGGTGATTTGAGCGCGATGGGATTCAAAAGTTCCAGCGGGTCATCAACGCCGGCGCATTTCTTGAGAAACCAAACATCCTCAAGCCCGCCGCAGGATACCGGCTTCATCACCCCCACACGCACCCCCTTAAGCCGAAGCGCCGCAGCCATCGCCCCCGCCACCACCGTCTTCCCCACCCCCGTATCCGTTCCCGCGATGAATAGGGATTTCATGAAATTGCCACCGCAATGCATTGACGAATAACCCGGCAGAGCTTGAGAAGTTCAGCCTTGGTGATGGAAAGCGGCGGCATAAGGACGATGACATTGCCCAAAGGCCGGATCATGACGCCTTTTTTGCGGGCGGCCAGACCAACACGGATGCCGCGCTTTTCAGCCAGCGGATACGGCGCCAGCTCAATGCCTACCATAAAGCCCACCTGCCGAATATCTCTGACATGGGCAAGCGACTTTATCTTTTCAAGTTCCTGTGACAAAAGTTTTATTTTGGGCCGCAGCTTTTGAAGGGTTTTTTCTTTTTCAAAAATTTCGAGGTTCGCGATAGCCGCGGCGCAAGCCAGTGGGTTGGCCGAATACGTGTGTCCGTGAAAGAAAGCTTTAAACTCTTTGTACTCTCCCAAGAAAGCCCGGTAGATCTCCTCCGTCGCCAGTGTCGCCGAAAGCGGAAGATAGCCGCCCGTCAAACCCTTGGCCACGCAAAGAAAATCCGGCGTCACCTTCTCATGCTCGCAGGCGAACATCTTTCCGGTGCGCCCAAAACCGGTGGCCACCTCATCCACGATCAAATGCGCGCCATAGCGCTTTGTCAGCTTTCTCAAGCGCGCCAAATCCCCTTTAGGCTGTTTCAACATTCCGGCCGCGCCCTGCATGAGCGGTTCCGTGATCACCGCGCAGATTTCATTCGCGCGTTTTTTGAAAATTAGCTCGGCCTCCTCAGCGTTCCCGGCGCCAATCGTCTTAAAAAGCAAAGGCCCGAAAATCTTATGAAAAAGCTCTATCCCTCCCACGCTCACGGAGCCCAGCGTATCGCCATGATAAGCGTTTTGAATTTTCAAAAAGGTCCGCTTTCGCCGCTTGCCCTTCAGCTGCCAGTACTGAAAGGACATCTTGAGCGCCACTTCCACTGAGGCGGAACCGGAGTCCGAATAAAAAACACGCGTCAACCCGCGCGGCGCTATCACCACCAGCTTACGCGAAAGCTCAATGGCCGGAACATGCGAAAGCCCCAGAAAAGTCGAATGCGCAATCCGGCCTAACTGTTTCCGGACTGCTTTATCAATCTGGGGAACGCGATGCCCATGCACATTGCACCAAAGCGAAGAAACGCCGTCAATGTACCGGCGCCCGCTTGTGTCGATAAGCGTATTATTTTTCCCGCGCTCGATGATGATAATGGGATCTTTTTCCCAGTCCTTCATCTGGGTGAAGGGATGCCAATTCGCTTTTTTATCCCAAATCTCGAGCTCTTTTTTATTCATATTTCTTTCTGGCCTTTTTAAGCGCGGCCAATAATCTCGCGAGTTCCGCTTTAGAATGCGTGGCCATGATGGAAATGCGGATGCGGTCGGTGCCGGCCGGGACCGTCGGAGGCCGGATGGCCGGCGCCAAAATCCCCTCTTTCATCAGGAAGGCCTCAAAATCCAGCGTCCGCGCGGTGTTCCCTAAAACAATGGGAATGATGGGCCCTTGTGAATTTAAAAGATCGAATCCCAGCGCTTTCAGTCCCTCCCGGACAAGCGTCACGTTCCGCCATAGTTCCTCGCGGAGCCCGGGCTCTTCCTCAACCACTTCAATAGCGGCCAGCGCCGCCGCCGAAGCCGCCGGCACGGGGGCGGTCGTATAAATAAATTCACGCGCGTGATTGACCAGATATTCTTTCAGCGCTTGCGGCCCCGCGATGAAGCCTCCGGAAGACGCCAGCGCCTTGCTAAGCGTCCCCATCACGATGTCCACCTCTCCCGAAAGCCCGAAATGCTCCGTGAGCCCTCCGCCGTTTTTTCCAAAAACACCCGTGGAGTGCGCTTCGTCTATCATGAGCAAAGCATTTTTCTGCCGGCAAAGCGCGCGCAAGTCCGCGAGATTCGCCACATCCCCGTCCATGCTGAAATAAGCGTCCGTCACCACCCATCGCCGGCGGAATGGCTTCGCGCGGTCCAAAAGCCCGGAAAGGGCCTTCAGGTCCGCATGGGGGTAAACCCAGAACTTCGCTTTGGACAGTTTCGCCGCGTCGATCAGACTGGCATGATTCAACCGGTCCAACAGAAGAACGTCGCCTTCCCGCGCCACGGCGGTTAACGCGCCCAAGTTGGCCAGATATCCCGAAGAAAAAAGAAGGGACGACTCCTCTTTCTTGAACCGGGCTATTTTTTCTTCCAGAAGGGAATGGATTTCAAGATTGCCGGAAACAAGCCGTGAAGCGCCGCTGCCCGTCCCCCACTTTCGGACGGCGCGGACCGTTTCGCTCACCACACGCGGATGCGTGGTCAGGCCGAGATAATTATTGGATGAAAAATTGATAAACCGTTTGGGATCGGAAAGGGTCAGCGCGCGATCAAGTTTTTTGGCGCGAAGTTTTTTGAGATCCGCGCCCAATTCCCGCGAAAAACTCACCGTCACTTGACCTCGAAGCCGAGGTCCTTGAGCATTTGAATGTCGCGAGCGGGGTTGCGGCCCATCGTGGTGAGATAATTGCCGAGAATGAGTCCGTTGGCGCCGGCCTGCATGGCCATGGCCTGCAAATCCCGCAAGTTGACTTCGCGGCCGCCGGCGATTTTGATCGTGCTTTTGGGAAGAATGAGTCGGTAAAGCGCGATATATCGGATGATTTCCATGGGTTCCAGCGCGGCGACATGGCCCAGCGGCGTTCCCGCGCGAGGATTGAGGATATTGACCGGCACGCAGTCGGCGCCGATCCGCGCCAGCTCAAACGCCAGATCAACGCGGTCTTTCGGCGTCTCACCCATTCCTAAAATTCCGCCGGAACAAGGATGAATGCCGTAATGCCTCACCATTTCCACATGGTTCACGCGGTCCTGATAGGTGTGAGTCGCGCAAATTTTCTCAAAATAGTCCCGCGACGCCTCAAGATTATGATTGTTGCGGTAAAGTCCGGCGTCTTTCAACTGAACCATTTGTTCGGAGGTCATGAACCCGAGAGAGCAGTCGACAAAAAGTTTGGTTTCGCTGGAAATCCTGCGGACCGCTTCCAACACCACGGAAAACTCCCGATCGTTGGTCGCCCCCCAGCCGCTCGAGACCATGCAAAACTCCGAAGCCCCCATGGTCTCGGCGTTTTTGGCCTGCTCCACGATTTCTTCAACAGAGATTTGAGGATAAACGGGGCTATCGGTCTTGTAATGCCCCGACTGCGCGCAAAACTTGCAGTCTTCGCTGCAATTGCCGCTTTTGATATTGGAAAGCGCGCAGGACTCGATATGGTTTCCGACGAACTTTTCCCTCACCTCATTGGCCGCGGCCGCAAGATAAGGGATTTCGACGGAGGGGATCTCGGTCAAACCCAGCGCCGCTTCATAAGAAAGTGGCTCGCCGCTTAAAACTGTTTCACGCGCTTGGAGGATTTGGCTCAGCATTGAGTTTCTTTTTTGACTGGCGGTATTGTCTCATGTATTCGCGCATGTACTGGCGGTATTGAGACGAATGGGCTTGTCGGTATTGCCTGACTTTGTCGGGATTTTTCTCGCGCCACTGCCTGGAACGCTTGCGCTGCGTCTCCAGCCACACCAGACCCTTGGACTCATCATAACGAAAATAATTGGGATTCTTCTGCCGCCAGCCGCGCATGCTGTCCAACTGCCGTTTTTTCTGGCACTCGGGCTTGGAGCAGACCTTCTGACGGGGCGAATATTTATTGGGTGTGAACGCCTCGTGGCAATAGAGGCAGTGGCGGCTTTCCATTTGTATTCGCTAAGCGTGGATAAAATAGTTTTGAGCGACAAGAGCGGCCGCGCCCAGCGGCACACCGTTTTCGCCCAGCTGCGACGGAACGACGCGCAATTTTTCCGTGGCCTCGGGAATCGCTGACTGCTTCACTTTTTCGCGCAGAGCGTCAAAAAAAGCCGCGCCGGCGGCCTCAATGCCGCCGCCCACAATAATAATCTCAGGATTAAATAAATTGATCAGAAAAGCCGCGCGATGACCCAGCCGGCTTCCGGCCTCCTGGAGAATTTTAATCGCCAAGGCATCCCCTGTTTCCGCGGCTTGCGCGATAATTTTCAAAGTAATTTTTTCGTTGTCGCCTTTCATTCCCCGGTAGATTTTGGAGGCGGGGTTGTCTTTCTGCAACAACCGGGCTTGAAGGACAATTCCCATATCCATGCTCCAATCCCCCGCCTTGAAAGCTTCGATCGCCGCGGGGAGCGGATTGTCCATATTGGAATCAAAAAGCCATTCGCCGGCGCAGCCGTTGGCGCCGCGATAAATCTGCCCGTTGATCATAAATCCGATGCCATTGCCGGAATAAAGATAAATGACATTTTGCACATCAAGCCCTTTGCTGTACCAATCTTCTCCAAATACAGCGACATTGGCGTCATTATCCACAATGGTTGGAATTCCAAAACGCTCCTCAAAAATCCCATGGATGGAGACGGAAATCGAAAGATCTTCCTCCAGCAATCCAACCGGCCAGCGCACCGAATGCGTATCGCGGTTGAATATCCCCGGAATACCGATCCCGATGCCATGGACTTTCCCCGTATCCACCTTGGACTGCTTGATCAGTTCCTCGACAAGCGAGACCATCGACATCACCAAAGCCTCGCCCGCCTGCATGGGCCTTTCCCTTTTAACCTTAAAAACAACTTCCCCCTTAAGGTTGCACAGCACGGCGATCATTTCCACAAGGTTGAGGCCAACGCCGATCAGGAAAACCGCCGAAGGATTCAAATCCACCAGCGTCGGTTTCCGGCCTCCGCTGGAAACATCAATGCCCACTTCCTTGATCACGCCTTTTTTGATGTATTGATCGATGTAGCTGGTGACGGTTACGATATTGAGGCCGATAAGCCGCGAAATTTCAGCGCGGGCAATAGGCCCTTTCTTGCGGATGGTGTCGAGAATCTGGAGATTTTTTTTCTCATGATCATTGAGCTCTATTTGATCCAGCAATCTGCGCCTGGTTACCGTGGACATGGCCTATACCTCCGCGAAAAGTTCCTGCGTGACCAGACAAACGGCTCCGTAACAAACCGCGTCCTCACCCAGCCGCGAGAGAATGATTTTGGCCGCTCCCGCCGTTTCTTCCATCACCAACTGTTTCACCACGCGGCGCACGTGATTCAGCATGATTTCCCCGCCCCGTTCGATACCGCCGCCGAGCACCACGACTTCCGGATTGAAAAAATTGGTCAAATACGCGACTTTGAGCCCAAAACGGGTGGCGGCCTCCTCGACAATGCCCGTCGCGAAATCATCCCCGCGCTTGGCCGCGTCAAATATCATCCCGACATCGATTTTATCGATATTCTTCTCGGAAAGATCGGGAAATTTGGAGTGACCGCCGGCTTTTAGTTTTTCCCTGGCCCGGCGAACCATCCCCAAATCCAAACCCTCTGAGCGCAGAAAATCCGTCTGCTTCACCCAAGCGCCCAGATCCAACCCGTCCAGTTTGTCCAGATTCAGCTGGATCTCTCCGGCGCTCCAGCTTGAACCCCAAAAAAGATCATTATTGGCGATAATGCCGCTTCCGACATCCGAATAAAAATAAAGCACATTCTCATCATCGATGCGCAGGCTCAGTTTTTTTTCCGCAAGCGCCGCCAAACTCGCGTCATTGCCCACTGAAACCGGCACACGAAACTCTTTTTCCAGCGCCCCTTTGGCGGTGGCAAAATTACCCACCGTCTTGCCGCGCAGTGTATCGGTGTCCCGGATCGTCCCCGCGCCGCGGTCGATGACGCCGGACAAGCCCAAACCGATGCCTTTTATTTTCTCAAGCGGGACTTTGGATTCTTCAACAGCTTTCCGGACAAGCTTCACCGCCTCGGCAATCACGACTTCCATATGGCCTTCGGGCCGCCTGATTTTTTCTTTATGGAGAATCGTCGGACTCAAATTGGAAACAATGGCCATGATATGCGTGGGTCCGATCTCCACGCCGACAAGGCTGCCCCAATCGGAATTAAGCTCCACCAGCTCCGGCCGGCGGCCGCCGCTGGAAATGTCCAAACCCTTTTCGACCACGAGCTTCTGGTCAATGTAATGCTCAACGTAATTGGAAACAGTGACAATATTGAACTGGGTGATGCGGGAAATATCCGTCTTGGCGATAGGCCCATTACGGCGAATCACATCCAAAAGGATGATATTTTTTCTTTCACGGTCAGTGAGATGCTCACTCTTGTAAAGCGAACGGTAGGCCATGTTGTTCCTTTATAAAGCTTTTTATAATTGTATCAGAATTTGAGAATAATGCCAACCGGGCAATGGTCGGACCCCATGACATCCTTCATGATAAAAGCGTCATCCAAATGCGGCTGCAAATCCTGGGAAATAAAATGATAATCGATTCTCCATCCCACATTCCGTTCCCGCGCCCCGCTTTTCATATCCCACCAGCTGTATTGGTCCGGCTCCGGATGAAAATGGCGAAAACTATCGACAAATCCATGACCCACCAGCTTATCCATCCAGGCGCGCTCGATGGGCAGAAAACCGGAAATATTCTCATTATTTTTCGGCCGGGCCAAATCAATGGGCTTATGCGCGGTATTGATATCGCCGCAAATAACGAGCTTTTTTCCTTTTTTACGCAATTTCATAAAAATGCGCAGCGCTTCATCATAAAAATCCATTTTAAAATCCAACCGCTCCTGGCTCATTTTCCCGTTAGGAAAATAAATATTAAACAACGTAAACTCGGGAAATTCCGTTTCCAGCACTCTCCCTTCATCGTCAAACCGGGGAATATCAAAACCGGCCTTCACCGAAAGCGGTTTTTCTTTGCTCAAAGTCGCCACCCCGCTGTAGCCGGGCCGCTTGCCGGGATTCCAGTAAGGATGATAACCGTCAGGATATTTGAGCTCCGGCGGAAGATCGGTCAGTGAGACCTTCGTTTCTTGCAAACCGATTATGTCGGGCGAGGTTTCCTTCAGCCACGTGAGGAAGTTTTTCTTCAGCATCGAACGGATGCCGTTGACATTCCAAGAAAGAATCGTAACTTTTTTCAATTCACGTCATCCCGAGAGAAGCCGAGGGATCAAGTAATACTTCTAACAGTTGCTGGTAATTCCTAGTCACTTTGAACTGTGGGAATTCCTTGGCGATCGCGGCCGGCGGATTGAATAAAATACCCTCATCAGCGGCCTTCAACATGGTGATGTCATTGTAGGAATCTCCCGCCGCCTTCACCTCAAAACCGATGCTTTTCAAGGCCCTGACCGCGCCCTCCTTCCCATTTTTCTGGCGCAAATGATAATCAGCGATAAATCCATCCTTATCGATCGAAAGGCTATTGCACAATAATGAAGGCCGGCCGAGCTTTTCCATCAGCGGCATGGCAAATTCATAATAGGTATCGGAAAGAATAATCACCTGCCGCTTGGCGCGCAGATGGTCGAGAAATTTCTTGGCGCCGGCAAGCGGACGCAGGCCGGCAATGACACGCTGAATGTCTTTGAGTTTTAGCCCTTTTCCACGGAGAATTTTAAGTCGGCGGCGCATGAGTTCATCGTAGTCGGGCAAATCGCGCGTAGTGAGAGACAGTTCTTTGGTGCGGGTTTTCTTGGAAAACTCGATCCAGATTTCAGGCGTTAAAACGCCTTCCATGTCCAGACAGCAGATATTCACACGCGCTCCTTTTGACGCAAATTATGGCATCAATTGTTATGAGCGTCAATGTGTCTTTCGAAACGCGAAAAAACACTATAAGCGCAGGGAACGACAAATAACGTGAGAACGGTGGAAAGAAGCACTCCGCCGATAACGGATATCGCCATCGGAATGCGAGTCTCCGCTCCTGGGCCCAGCGCCAATGCCGGCGGCATGGCGGCGGTGATCGTCGCAATGGAAGTCATGAGAATGGGCCGCAAGCGAACCGGACAAGCCTGCAAAAGCGCCTCATGCGCGTTTTTGCCTTCCTGCCGCACATGGTTTGTAAATTCCACCAAGAGGATTGAATTTTTCTTCACGATGCCCATTAAAAGAATGATGCCGATGAGGCTATAAATATTGATCGATTGATTTCCCAAAAAGAGCGCGATCAGCGCCCCCGAAATACTGAACGGCAGCGCCAGCAGCACGGTAAACGGATGAATGGTGCTGTTGAACTGTGAGGCCAAGATCATGTACGCTACGATCACGCCCAGCCACAACGCGAAGAAAAGACTGTTGAATGATTCTTTAAAAACCTTGGCGCTCCCGCTTAAAACCACGCGGTAACCGTCCGGCAGAACTTTTTTGGAGATTTCATCTACCGCGTCCAGCGCGTCGGATTGGGATTTGCCCGGAGCGATATTCGCGAAAATTCCGATCGCGCGCTCGCGGTCGCGTCGAGTGATCGAAAGAAGCGATGGCCTCATTTCAATATCGACGATATCTTCCAAACGAACCACCTCCCCGCGATTATTCCACACGCGAAGATTGAAAATGTCTTCGGGCTTCGTTCGCTCTTGTGCCATCATCCGCACCCGCACATCGTAGCGGCGCCCGTCTTTGGTGTACTTGCCCGCGCGCTGGCCGCCGACCAGCGCATTGACCGTCTTGCCCACCGCGGCCATGTCCACCCCATATTCCTGCGCTCGGCCGCGGTCGGGCTTCACCCGCACTTCGGTCACCCCCAAAAGATAGTCGGTGTCCACGTCCACCATGAGGCCGGTTTTTTTCATTTCCTCCATGATGGTTTGGGAATAGACCGCCAACTTTTCCCAGTTTCGGCCCCGGACCGAAAATTCGACCGGAAAACCGCGCTGGGCCGTAAAGCCGCGCGTGGACAAATCCTGAATAAACGCTTTGGTGTCAGGGATTTTATTGAGTTCCGTCCGGAAAATACCGATGAGCCGCTGCTGACTCAGTTTCCGTTCGTTCTTGGGTTTTAACGTCACAAAAAGAACGCCCGTATTCACCTCGCCGCCGCCAAATCCGCCAATCGCCGCGTAATAGCGATTCACTTCCGGCCGGCTCATGACAAATTGTTCCGCCAGCTTGAAACGGGAGTCGGTCAATTCAAGCGCCGAACCCACCGGCGTTTGAAGCCGGCACAAAAACATCCCTTGGTCCTGCGCCGGGACAAATTCTTTTCTGAGCGTTTTAAAGAGTCCCAGCGACACGATAAAAACCACTAAAGACGTGATCAAAACCAGGCGTTTGCGGCCCAGTGCCCAGACCAGCGCCTTGCCATATTGTCTGGCCAGACGGCGGAAGCCCTCGTCCACCGCCTTGCCAAAACGCGTGGTTCTCCGGCCCACCGTTAAAAACTGCGAAGCGCGCATCGGAGTCAGCGTCAAGGCCTCCAAAAGCGAAAGCGCCACCGCCGCCGAAATAGTGACCCCGAACTGAAAGAAAAACTTCCCGATAACGCCTTTCATGAAGGCGATGGGAAGAAAGATAGCGATCAACGCCGCGGTAGCGGCGATGGCGGCGAAGGTGATCTGTCGGGCCCCGGTTCGCGCGGCCTCCATCCTGCCCAGACCTTTTTCGCGATAACGCACGATGTTTTCCAGCACCATGATGGCATCGTCCACCACGATGCCGATAGCCAGTGATAATCCCAGCACCGTAAAAGTGTTGAGCGTAAAATTGGCGAATTTAAAAACCAGAAATGTTCCAAGAACCGAAGTGGGAATAGCCAGTAAAACATTGAGCGTCGAGCTCCAGGACCCCAAAAAAATCCAGCACACCGCCGAAGTCAAAAGCGCGGAAAGAATCAGCGTAAAAATAAGCTCGTGAATCGCGTCTTCGGCAAAACGGGTGCTGTCAAAGTTGACGCCGAGATTCATTCCCTCAGGCAGTTCCCGCTGAACTTCTTTCAGGCGTTTTTTGACTTCATGCGCGACAGCGACCGCGTTGGCTCCCCGCTGCTTGCGGATGCCCAGCCCGATCGCGGTATGGCCCAGAACGCGCGATAAACGCCTTTGGTCGGCCAGACCGTCTTCGATGACAGCCACATCCTTCAAATAAATCGGTTTATAGTTGGGCTGTCCGCCGCGACGGTCGATGAGAATATTTTGAAACTCCTCCACGGTCAGCGCCTCGCCCATGGCGCGCACATTCATTTCTTTTTCCGGCGTTTCAATTCTTCCGGCGGGAAGTTCAACGTGGTTGGCCTCAATGGCGTGAATGACGTCATTGACCGTAAGCTGATATTGATCCAGTTTCGCGGCGGAAACCCACACCCGCAGATTTCTTTCGACAAAACCGCCCAGCATGATATCCCCGACACCCGAAATCGTCTGAAAACGGTCTTTCAGCGTGTCCTGCACATAAGTCATCAGTTCACGCGGAGTTTTCCGGTCCGAGGAAAGCCCAAGCCATAGGATCGGAGAGTCGGTGGGATTCACTTTTGAAACAACCGGCGGATCGATGCCTTCCGGCAAACGGCGCTGCGCCTGCGCGATCTTGGACTGCACTTCCTGGAGCGCCACGTCAATATCCCGTTCCAGCTCGAACTCAATCGTGACATCCACATTGCCCTGACGCGTTGTTGAAGAAACCTCGCGGATTCCCTGGATGCTCATCACCGCGTCTTCCACGACGTCCACCACATCACTTTCCATCACTTCCGGCGCCGCGCCTTCCCAGGTGACTCCCACCGAAATCACCGGAAAGTCCACATCCGGCATTTCCCCCACGCCCAAGCCGTTGAATGAGATCCATCCAAAAAAAATCAGCCCCACCATGAGCATCCAGGCGAAAACCGGATTTTTAATGGAAATATCCGAAAGGGTCATCACTGCCATTCCGAGCGAAGCCGAGGAATCATGCCCGCCGCTATTTGTAACTTCCAATAGTTTTTTCGCGTTTCATATCGCGCTTCATTGAGCCTCAATCGCACATTTTGCCAGGTGCGCAGCGCATCCAAAACATCCAGGTTGTTCACCAGGTTCCTGCGGTATTCCAAAGCATTGAGACGATAGTTTTCCTCGGACGCGGTGGCGGCCTGGGCCAGCAGATTCTCCCGGCGCCTTAAAAAATGAAAAGCCGCGTAGGCGTTGCGGATCTCAAGCTGAGCCAGCCGTTTTGATTTGGAATAATTCTGACGCGCGGCTTCCCTTTCGGCGGCGGCTTCCTTCACCTTGCCGGCCACTTGCGTTCCTTCAAAAATGGGGATATCAACCGAGAGCAGCACATCCCATTCGATATCGGATTGGAAACCCACGCGCTCGGTATAATAATTGCCGTCAAGGGACACCGTCGGCCAATAGCCGCTTCGGGCAACTTGAACATTTTTATCGGATAAAATGCCGGCCTGCTCCAAAGCTTTGACATCCGACCGATCATGGGACTTGGCCAGATAATCCACCGCTTCTTTATCGGCCACCGGCGCCAAATCTTCGGCCAGATCTTCGGCCAGAGGCCGCCCGATATAAAACTCAAAAAGTTGTTTGGCCAACACTAAAGCGTAACGCGCGTCCTCCTCATCCGCCCGCAGCAACTTTAAATCCGACAATGAACTCTGGATCTCGCTTTCGCGGGACCGCCCGATTTTAGCCCTGCCTCGCAGCTCTTTGATCCTTTCTTCAACCGCTTGACGGACCACGCCCAGCACCTGAACGTTTTCTTTCATTTGGCGAACCGTGTAAAAAGACTCCATCACATCGATAAATAATAATTCCTCGGATCGTCGATGCTCATACACGCGCTGCCTTTTCTCAGCGCCCGCTCCCCGCATAGCGGCAAATTCCTTGAAACCGGAGAATATCGGCTGACTGAAAACAAACTTCTGTTCAGGGGTACTCCGCCGCAAAGAAGTTGAGGACACGCCATCCGAATCGGAGGTTCCGGCGGCCGAGTCCTGCTCTTTACGGGTGATGAGATAACTGACACTCGGCAGGATGCCGGAAAACGCCTGAAGAAAATGAGCCTCGGCTTCCTCGATCGCTTCTTTCCGGATAGCCAGGTCCTCACTGCGCTTCAAAGCCAGCTGATAGGCGTCCATCAAAGAAAGCGGCTTGGCCTCTTGAGCCCAAAGAAAAGAATTTACAGTCATCCCGAGGAGCACAGCGACGAGGGATCTTGTCCTCAAGATTCCTCGCTACGCTCGGAATGACGGCTCCGGGACTTCACCCATTCAAAAAGAATCGGCAGGAAGGAAACAACGATGACGACCGCCACGACGATATGAATGCTTTTTTGAAGGTTGGGAATGGACTTGCCAAGAAAGTAACCGATGGACGTCATGCTCAGCACCCACAAAAATCCGCCGATAATATTAAAAAAAAGAAACTTTTTATAATCCATGCGCCCCACGCCCGCCACCGTCGGCGCGAAAGTCCGCACAATCGGCACAAAGCGCGCCAGCACGATGGTTTTCCCGCCATAGCGCTCAAAAAAACGGTGCGTGCGATCCAAGTATTCTTTTTTAAAGAAAAAAGACTCTTCTTTCTTAAAAATCCGTGGACCGCAAGCCCGGCCGATCACGTAACCGGTGCTGTCGCCCACAATCGCGGCGGCCACCAGGAGGATATTGAGGATCACGATGTCTAGCCTCCCCTGCGAGGCCACAAAACCGGCTGTCACCAGAAGCGAATCGCCCGGCAGGAAAAAACCAACCAGCAGCCCTGTCTCAGCGAAAACAATGGCCGTCAGCCCGGCATACCCGGCCCAGGCGATCAGCGCGTCCAGATTGTGCGATTGGGAAAATATATCCTGAATCAAGGCGTCAGTATAACAAAACGGCGAACGGGCGGGCAAGGCAAAAGCTCCGACAAAAGCTCCGGTTAGGAGCTTTTGCCGGTGAGCTTCAACGGATCAATGCTGATCCCAATCGTACTGCGCTTCCATTTCTTCCCTTTTGGCGCGCTTTCTTTTATTTTTTGTCTGGCGTCCGCCCGGTTCGGCCTGACGGTTCTTCCCGCGCCCCGTTCTTTTTCTTTGTGCCATGGTCATGCTCCTTTATTCTATTAAAAATCAAACCAGCATCATCAGCGCGTCTTTCAAGCGAGCTCGGCCCATGGAGTTGGACTGGTCGCGCATCGCGTCCTGAATCCTCTGCGCCATGATTTTGTAATCGCCGGTCTGGGCCCTGCGGCTGACGGTTTGCCCGGCGGCCGTAAAAGTGACCGTTTTGGATTTGGTGTGATACGTGTGAATCTCCGTCTGCCCGTTCACGCCCGTGTGAATCACCCGCACCAAATCATCCCGGTACCGCTCGACCGTGGTGACGCCGCAGTTGGCAATGTTGGTCGTCACGGCGAATCGCTTGTCGAGGATTCTCCGGACCTTGTTGAGGACGCCGTTTATTTTATTCTGCTGGTTTTTCCGGGTAGCCGCTTCCAGGGCCTCCGCCAGTGACGACTCCATCCCGAGCATCGCGTCCAGCCACCTGCCCGGTTCCTTCTTCTTCATGAGAATCTGTCTTTGTCCGCCCTCCACCACCGTGATCCGCCGCCATTTGCCGAGATTGAGAACGTAGACTTTCTTGCCGCCGGCGCCGTCGTTCACGGTCAGGCGCACGATTTTATCGTCGCGGCCAAGATCAAAGTTCTCGACCCGGATGCGGTACTGAGCGCCCTGAGTCTCGAACATCGACTCGGGCCGCGTCTGGTCCAGATTCTGATCCTCCGTCAGCGCTTCAGCTGTTTCCTGACGGTCTTCCAAATCGCTTGGACTGAAGCTGCCGGGCGAAACCAGATCAACGCCGGCGGGATCAGCCTGCGTTGCGGCAAAGGCATCTCCCGACACACAACCCAACACTATCAAAACCGCGATCAACTGGCGAGCAACGATGAACATGGGCCCCTCCTTTGATTTTGATGAATCGTAACAAAGGAAGGATGAAAAGGAGATTAAAATAGGGTTAAAATTTATTCATTTGCGCGGGCGCTATTTAAACCAAAAGCCGCTTTCTTTGATCGTACTCTTCGGCGGTGATCCGCCTCTGCCGCAAAAGCTCGTCCAGGGCATAGAGCTTTTGGGATTTTTGGGTGGGGTGAAGGGGTCTGAAGGGGTCAAATCTTTTCTTGACTGCATCTCTTGGTGAAGGGGTCAAATCTTTTCTTGACTGCATCTCTTGAGTGAAGGGGTCTGAAGGGGTCAAATCTTTTCTTGACTGCATCTCTTGGTGAAGATGAAGGGGTCAAATCTTTTCTTGACTGCATCTCTTGGTGAAGTGAAGGGGTCAAATCTTTTCTTGACTGCATCTCTTTTGCCTGAAGGGGTCCTGAAGGGGTCAAATCTTTTCCTGACTGCATCTCTTTTGAATGTCACCGTATCGCCGCCTCATGCCGGAATCAGATGTCAGGAGTTTTTTAAACCGGTGACAGCTTGAGGCGATTGTTCTGTAGGATTTGGCGCGGAAGAGGTCCGCGATCTCGCTCAAACGAAGACCTGAAAGCTCCCTCGACAAAGCCACAGCCACCAGACGAGCTTGGTTTAGCTCTCCCCTCTTGGACTTGTAAAGCGTTTCGTTGGGGATAGAAAATGCCCTGGAGGTTTCCTTTAGGATGCGTTGGATCATGGCATTGCCGGTCATTTGGCGTTCCTCGGGGATCTCGGTGGAGAGCTTACGGTCGGTAAGAATATACTTTTCTTTAATGTGATTCAAGAAGTCGGGGTCTCCGAGGATGGGGTTTAGTTTCTTCTTGCTGTAGAACGAGAGAGTTTTAAGATCAACGCCGTCTTTCATGAATTGACGGTATTCCTTGAGAGCTTTGGCCAATTGGCTTGAGAAGAAAGCCAGTCCCAAGCGCACATGAAGCCAGGGAGCCTGATCGTTGCCCTTTAAATAGTCCTTGTGGCTGGTCCAGGGGTACTTTAAAAGGTCTTGGGTGAGGTTGGCTTGGACAGGATTAAGGTGAATATACCGAATAAGGTGGGTCAGGTATTCGTCTTCCTGGACTAAAATAGCTTTATACCTCCCCCTAAAAAGGGGCCCGTCTTTCTTGTGAAGGCGGTTAAAACGCTGGGTGTAGACGCCGTTTAAATGCCTCATGGCGCGGGAGAGATTGGCTTTGGGGGTTTGGATCAGTAAATGGTAGTGGTTGGGCATGAGGCAATAACAGATTACCCGGACATTGAAGAACTTCGCCGATTCCTTAACCGCTTCAAGAAACATCTCGTAGTCGTCATCGATAAGATAGATCGGCTGACGGCTGGCTCCGCGGTTCATGATGTGGTAAAAAGCGTTTGGGTACTCTATGCGAAGAGGTCTGGACATGAGGGCACGCTATCAAAGAAGGGACATGCAGTCAAGAAAAGATTTGACCCCTTTCGCGCTCCTCGCGGAGACGGGCATTCTCACGTCTAAGTATGGTCAGCTCGTCCTGGGAATTAGTTTTGCCGTGACCCGGAAAGACGGCTTCGCCTTGTTTTGAGGCTTCGTTTCTCCAACGATAGAGGTGATGGACGCTGATATCCAGTTCTCTGGCTACTTCAGCAACGGGCTTACCGGATTCATTGGCCATCCGAACGGCTTCAAGCTTGAATTCTCGGCTGTATCTCTTTCGGTCTTTTCTTGTCACGGGGCACCTCTCTGGGTATCATGATTATACCCTTTTTGAAGTGTCCACTAAACT
>JACQQX010000024.1 GCA_016206805.1 Candidatus Omnitrophota bacterium | reverse complement strand
CCCTGAAAAGGGATAAGGCTTTTATAGACAATGCCCTGTCAGTCGTGAGTCGTGAGTCGTCAGTCGTGAGCGATCCAAACCTACCCACGACCCACGACTCACGACCCACGACGGCCGTTCTCATCACCGGTGGTTATCACACCCCCAACCTCAAACACCTGCTCCGTGAAAAGAAAATCTCCTACATCGTTCTGACACCGCAAATCACAAGCGAAACCAACCAAAAGCGCTATGAGAAGCTTCTCTTGAGCCAGAACCTGAACCTTAAAACCCCGCCGGCCCTTCGGATCACTCCGGGCGCCCACACGATAGGCCTGGCCAGAAACGGCGCCCAACTAGCGCTGGAAGACCTCATTCCCAATCAAGCCGCCCGCCTGACCGCTCTTCATGAATTGACAACCCGCTCAAATGACGGAGCGAGAATGGCCCAATGGGGCGATTGGGACGGTACTGCCGAGGCATATGATGTCACGGGCGCCCCTCCGACTCGAGAAGACTTTGAAAGGAAATTAAAAGAGCGCGAAGCGAGGAACAGGGCTGGAGAGCTCTACTTCGGCGCCCGGCTGGCGGAAGAAGATGTTTTTAGAGAAAAATTACTTTGGGACATCCTTTGGAAGTTGGAAAATAATCCTTCACCCGCCCAACTTGAAAAATATGAAGCAAGAATGCGTGAGAAATTTGGCCTTCATCCGGAATGGATAACAAAGCTAGTCGCTTGGCTAATCGATGAATCTGGGAAGAGCGATAGAGAATGGATAAATGTACGGCTTGTAGGAACAGACTGGCTTAAGCCCGTTATTGGCGAATTGAATCGGTTATCTGGTCATCCAACGTCGGTGGTTGAGGGCGAAGGGCCATCCGAAGGCCTTGTACGTCTTAAAAATGGGACGCAGGTGACGGTTACCCTCTTTACGCTAATCATGATGAATCTAAAAGCCCTATTTGGGGAAGGAAACGACGGCCTTATAGCATTGTATCATCTGCGTAAAAAATGCGTCGACTCTCAATATCCTCTTGGCGGGGAAACTCAAGAGTTGCTTACGAAGCATGGGTTGGTCGTCAAAATAGACCTCAACGAAATGGGCGTCCATGACACAGTCAGAGATATAGTGCTTTCCGTAGTAGTGGGAGAGGGTCTGGATTTGCGTTTGGAGGAAAATTTTTCAACGGCCGCCCGGCTGGCGGAAGGAACTAAGCTTACTAGTGATAGTTGGAAGAAAACAAGAGAAAGCCGTCTCCGAGAGTCGCGTACTCCAAAGGGAAAGCCATCTGGCGCTGAAGGCGCCCGGTTGTCCTTTGAACGGTTTGTTGAAGCCGTACGCGCGGGCACGGTTTCCGCTGGACAGAGTATTATTATTCATTTAACAGATGGCACAACGACTGAAGGCGCTTATGTGTGGTTAACTGCGCCGGATACTGTATCTGGTTTGAATATGAGAGTTGCCGGTTTGGAACCGGACGGAATTATTTGTAGAACCGATTTTGGTGAGACGACGATCGATAAATTTAAGATCAGAGAAATTGAGGTTGCCGCGCGGCTGGCTGGCGCGCCTTCGGAAGGGCGAGTGGAAGCGCTTAGGGAAAAGATCGCGCGTAACGAGAAGATTTCTAGGTGGGCGTTCGTGATCTTCGCTGTTGGCGTCACGAATATGATACCGGCCTCGATCTGGGCCACGACAAAAGGCCTTCCTAATTTTGACGACCCACTTTATGTGGGAATCTATTTGCTGGTAAGACACGCGACTTTTGTTGCGGGTGCGGCGCACATTATTATAGGCGCCTTCATTAATCCGGCATTGAGTCGGAAGCTGGAAACCGTTAAGCAACAGGCGGAGCGCGAGCGTCTGACCGCCCAACAGCGCGACGCTTCCGCCGCGCGGTTGGCGGGAAAAGGCAGTAGTCAGGGCAGGCAAAACCCGGCGCAGCCGCCGCTCGGGGCTAGGATGGCCAGAAAGATAACAGAAATCCGGATCATGGCAGTTATTCTTATCTTAAGCGGAATCATGTTTAGTTACATTCGAAGAATCGATCCATACGAACCGCCGGAAATCATCCAAAGACTGGTGCTTTTTGAAATCGATGCCCACAATCGGGTTTACCCTCCGGAACTGAATCGGTTTGTCCAGCAGCTTGATTACAAATCAACATTGAGGCAAGTTCAAAGGGAATTTGTTCGCAGCGAGAGAAACGGCGCTTGGCATAATTTTTTGAGAAAATTACGATGTTCTTCTGTTGAAAAAGTTTTGGAAGAAGAGAATCTTAGGCGCTCATTGATGAGAGCGATGGCAGTCATCAAGGTCATGAAAGAGGAAAAGATTAAATTAGGCTATATCACAGCTGTTCAGCTTAAAGGGGACGGGCCAAATTTTGATACTGTTACAGTAGAGATGGATACAATTAAAATGAAGAATAGACCTCTTTCTGAATTTAAACAAGATGTTCAAGTGGAGGGTCTCGAATACCGTGAAATCCCAATATCGGTTAAAGATATGCCGTGGGAAGTGAAAAAAGGCGCCCGAATGGCGGAAAGAACCAGGAATGAGGAAAGAGGTGTGGGGCATGAGGGAAATCTAAACCTAAACCGAGAAGCTTTTCCTCTTACCTCATCCCACTTACCTCATCCCTCGGCGGCGCAGCCGCCGCTCGCCGCGCGGCTGGCGAGCAACAAAGCGGAGGACCGACAGGGTGGGGAGGCAGAAGAAGCGCTTGAAGAATTAATAAGACGGAGAGATTTGTTGACTGATCAGATTCGATCGGCCAAGAAGCGGCAGATAAAGGTTCGTGCCACCAATATTTTTAACCAACTTCTTTTGCATCCCCTTCGTCTTGATAAACAGGAACCGCATTTTGCGTTTGAAATAAGTGGCGCCATTGGGAATGAGGTGGATAATGTGGTCAACGTAACGCGCTATTGCACAGAGGATACGTACATTCGAGAGCTGTACCGGGACGAGAAAGCGCGCCATGGCTTTGTGTACCCTGCAACCCTGCACCATTATCCAATGAGGAGCTCTTTTAGATACACATCCGGTAATTATACCGCAAGTGACCTTTATCGAGATGAATTAGCATTCTCTTGGATGCCCCCAGAGCAGGGCTATACTTACGGGTTTGTGATCAATCGCAACCAATTTGTCGCTATGTTGGGGGCTTTGGCAGAGAAACGTGAGGACCTGGCAGAATCATTATTAAGCAATCTTGAGGTTTACTTAGGCGCCCGGCTGGCTGGCGCGCCTTCGGAAGGGCGAGTGGAAGCGTTTAGGGAAAAGATCGCGCGTAACGAGAAGATTTCTAAGTGGGCGTTTTTGATCTTCGGTGTTGGCGCCACGAATATGATAGCGGCCTTGTACTCGGCCATGATTTATGTCATGACAAAAGGCTTTCCTAATTTTGACGACCCATTTTATGTGGGAATCTATTTTTGGAATATTTATAGCCTGCCGACAAGCGCCGCGGCTGCTCTTGCGGGCTTGACGCACATTTTAATAGATAGCGTTATTAATCCGGCATTGAATCGGGCGTTGGAAATCGCAAAGCGACAGGCGGAGCGCGAGCGTCTGGCCGACTATCAGCGAGACGTTTCCGCCGCGCGGCTGGCAATTGATTTTGTCGCCAGTGGAAATAAGTCGGCCATTCTTGGTAGGCTTTCTCGCTTATTGAGAAGAGAAAGTCCAGTTGCCGTACGGATTGAGGACGAAACTTATCCTTATCCTAATCCATCGGGATATGTATTACCTGACACATTCCAAGAGTACATGTCTCAAATCAAAAGTAAATTGGGTTCGGGAAACTACCTGGTTCAGACAGTACGGGATGGGTCGGAGGTAACTATTGAAGTTATTCCGCTGAATATTCAACAACTGGAGGAGTCCAGAAGCGCGGCCGAGAAGTCATTGATCGAGATGAGCTCACGGCTTACCGATTGGGTTACAACTCATCTTAACGGTACCGATTTTTTTTCTATCTCATCGGGGCCGTTTCGTTTTAGTGGCGCCTTATATGCCGAAGAACGGCACATTGCCTTATCCGTGACAAAGGAAGACAAATCTGAATTTACTCCCGAAGAGTGGTCAGCCCTTCAAGATTTTAGGGTAAGATTTGAATGGGGCGACGGAGGATTTGTTTCGGGAGGTCATTTTAATAGGAGAGCTGTTGTTGGCGGCAATATATTGCCGGATGAAATATTTACAAATGATATCCCTATTATTAGCAAAGCGCCTGTGAATCAAATTCAAAACCCCTCAATTAAAGTAGAAAAAATGCAAGAACCTGATGAGACAATGTCGATAGCTGAAGAGATCGGTCTCTTAATGAGAGAAACCTTTGAAAATAGGAATAGTGACTTTTTTATTTACTTTAAAGATATTTCGACTACGTGGGGTATGAATTGGGGGCGGTTTCATGTCGGCGTTGAGTTGTCTGATGTAAGATTCAGTATTAATATTGTTAAGTTAGATCGATCCGCTCTCACGCCCGAAGAACTAGCCGAACTTCAAAAATACACGTTTTATCTCTATTCAACCACAGGCAATCTTTTTTCGAAGGGCCTAAAATTTGAAAAAACAGACCTACATACAAATGAAGTGTATATAGAGTTTGACTATCAGCCCGTATTTGTAAGACCGAGCGGTACTACAGTAGCCGTTAAAAGGCCAACGGGGAGCGGACAAAAACCGGTCAACGCTGAAACCTCTCTCGGATCCCGCCTGGCGAAAACGGCCAAGCCGGAGACAGAATTAGGGAAGAGAGTGCGGATTACTGAACACCGTTTTCAAAGGCCAAGAGCGCGGTCAGGCACCTCCGACGTAAAAACGCCGTCGGAGCCAGACCCCGGAGTTTTACGGACGATTATTCGGCAGATCACCTTTCCGGCCGGCGTTGAGTTCTCCGACCATTTTCAAACACTGATTGATCGTGATCTCTTTGAGCTGTCTGACGCAAGAAGTCTTGTTCGATTTGTTCTGGAAGAACTGGGGGCGCAGACCGAGGCGGCTTTAAACAAGCGTCTGCCGCTTGGCGAAGCCAGCTATCGCACGTCTCAAAGAGATGCCGTTGATTTCAAAACCTCTGAGGGGGAAACAATATTCACCGTGCAAAATCCCACAGCAGTCCTTGATCAACTTCGGAGAGAAGACGAGACCGAGGCGCGAGACGCCAGATCCAAGGCCGATAGCGTTACCCTGGCCTTGAAACTTGAAAACGCCCAAGGCCGAAGCGCGATGCCCGCGTTGCTCGGGCAGGAGACGGAGTTTCTCGTAAAGTCCCTTGTTCCGCAGCGGAATGAAAACGATCCTGAAGCGTTTGAATCTAATTTCCTTGCTTTCCTCACTCAATTGGCCCTTATCCGCCGGGGGGACCAGAACGCTTTCTTCTTACTCGGCCTTGATGACAGCGACCCGCGTAAAGCAATCGCCGAGAGAATTATCTACCCCGAGCATCGCAAGTTTATTGAAATTGGCGGCCCGGCAGTGTCCGGCCGGCTGCTTGTCCAATTTATGCAAGCCGGGGCGGCGGAATCTCTTTATGATCCCGAGCGCACTTTACCCATTCCCGTCCTAAACACCAAATGGGAAAATATCCTTGCCGTCAATGTCCCCATCTACGCCGGCAAAGGCCTGGCCGTTCTTGTCCATAAAGCAGGCGCGTTTAAAGCTGGGGTGATTGACCGCAAAATACTGCGATCAACCATTGATCGGGGGGATTTGTTGGGCCTTGTTTATGGCTATTGGAAGCCCCACGCCCATAACCTTCTAGATCCTCTTACCCTTGTCGCCCTTATTGCCGAGGGGCCAGGATCTTCGGCTTTTGAAGCAGCCGCCATTCGTATTCCCCAAATAGGCGCCTATCCCATCGGCGCCCGCCTGGCCGCCGCGCGACTGGCCTATCAAGCCGTCGTCGGATCCGCTTAAAAAAGCTAGTAGCCCCCATGGCGCTGCCCTTGACAACAGGAATTCTATATGCTAGAATTTCTAGTAGATAGAAAGTTAGGAGGGCACTATGTCCGAGGCCGTATTAAGAATTCAAAAGAATAAAAATGTCACGCTTCCCCTTTGGCTCATCAAGCTCTTTCACGTGGGCACGGGGGACTTCATCCGGCTTGAAGAAACAAAAGACGGGGTCCTCATGAAACCCGCCAAATTGGTGGACCCTTCTCAGGCTTATTTTTGGACCCGGGAGTGGCAGGAGGGCGAAAAAGAGGTCGAAGAGGACAAGAAACGGGGCCGGGTCAAAAAATTTAAGGACGTCAAGAGCCTGATGGCCGATTTGGAAGATTAATGCTCTTTCACCGGTCTGAAAGATTTAAGAAGGACGGCCGGAAACTCCCCAAAGAAATATTGCGTAAGCTTTCCCATACGCTCGAGCTTTTTGCCAAGGATGAGCGCCATCCGTCACTGCATATCAAAAAAATGGAGGGGGCGGATCATATCTGGGAAATGCGCTTGACGATAAGCTATCGCGTGACTTTTGAGCGTGTTAAAGACGGCATTTTTTTACGCCGGGTTGGCAGTCACGACATCCTGAAAAATCCCTGACATCATTTAAAAAAATTTCTTGACAAACCCTGGCTTGGGTGTAGAATTCACTTTTAGCACTCGACCTAAATGAGTGCTAATAATTTCAAACAGGAGGAATGTCAAAAGATGGACGCTAAAGCGAAAGTTCAACCTCTGGCGGATCGGGTTCTTGTGGAGCCCCTGGAGGCTGAGGAGAAGACATCGGGTGGGATCGTGATTCCGGATACCGCCAAAGAAAAACAGCAAAAAGGCAAAATCATCGCCGTGGGAAAAGGGCGCGTCTCCGAAGACGGGAAGCTCACACCTCTCGAGGTGAAAGTCAACGACCAAGTCCTTTTCGGCCGCTACGCCGGCACCGAAGTCAAGGTGGGGGCCAACGACTACCTCATCATCAAAGAAGACGACATTCTAGCGATTCTTCGCTAGTCCAAAAGCAAAAGGGAGCATCAAACAATGGCAAAGCAATTACTCTACAGCGATGAAGCGCGCCGCTCGATCTTAAGCGGTGTTGAACAGCTCGCTCGCGCGGTAAAAGTGACGCTGGGACCCAAAGGCCGCAACGTCTGTATCGATAAAAAATTCGGGTCTCCGACCATCACCAAGGACGGTGTCACGGTCGCGAAAGAAATCGAGTTGAAAGACGCCTATGAAAATATGGGCGCTGAAATGGTCAAAGAAGTCGCCTCCAAAACCAGCGACAACGCCGGTGACGGAACAACCACGGCGACAGTTTTAGCGGAAGCGATTTTCCGTGAAGGCCTGAAAAACGTGACCGCCGGCGCGAACCCGATGTCCTTAAAGCGCGGGATCGAAGCCGCCGTTGACGAGATCACGGCTAACCTCAAGAAACTCTCCAAGCCCGTCAAGGGCAAGAAAGAGATCGCTCAGGTCGCGACCATCGCCGCCAACAACGATTCCAAAATCGGTGATCTTATCGCCGATGCCATGGAAAAAGTGGGAAAAGACGGCGTCATCACGGTCGAAGAGGCCAAATCCACCAACACGACGCTCGAAGTCGTTGAGGGGATGCAGTTTGACCAGGGCTATCTATCTCCTTATTTTGTAACGGATGCCGACCACATGGAAGTCGTTCTCGAAGACGCTTTTATTCTCATCAATGAGAAAAAGATTTCTTCGATGAAGGATCTTCTCCCGGTTCTTGAGAAAGTGGCCAAAGGCGGCAGACCTTTGCTCATTATCTCCGAAGAAACCGAAGGGGAGGCGTTGGCCACCCTTGTCGTCAATAAGCTCCGCGGCACGCTTCAAGTTTGCGCCGTGAAAGCTCCCGGATACGGCGACCGCCGCAAAGAAATGCTCGGCGACATCGCGGTCCTTACGGGCGGTAAGGCCATCACCGAAGACCTCGGGATCAAGCTTGAGAATGTTCAGCTGGCCGACTTAGGCCGCGCCAAGCGCGTCACCGTGGACAAGGAAAACACCACGATTATCCAGGGCGCCGGCAAAACCGCCGACATCAACGGACGGATCGCGACGATCAAAAAACAGATCGAAGAATCCGACTCCGATTACGACAAAGAAAAACTCCAGGAGCGTCTGGCAAAGCTGGCGGGCGGTGTGGCCGTCATCAACGTCGGAGCCGCGACGGAGACTGAAATGAAAGAAAAGAAAGCCCGTGTTGAAGACGCGCTTCACGCGACACGCGCGGCCGTGGAAGAGGGGATCGTTCCCGGCGGCGGGGTGGCGCTTCTTCGCTGCGCCAAAGGCCTTGATAAGCTGGATCTCGAAGGAGATGAGCTGGTCGGCGCCAAGATCATCAAATACGCGGTTGAAGAACCCTTGAAGCATATCGCCAGAAACGCCGGCCAAGTCGGCGAAGTGGTGGTGGAGCGGGTGAAAGCCGAAAAAGACAACATCGGCTATAACGCGGAAAACGGAAAATACGAGGACATGATCACGGCCGGAGTCATCGACCCCGCCAAGGTCACGCGTACCGCGCTTCAAAACGCCGCGTCCATCAGCGCACTGCTTCTCACAACGGAGTCCTTAATCACGGATCTCCCGGAAGAGAAGTCAGCCGCACCAGCCATGCCCCCCGGAGGAATGGGCGGAATGGGTGGGGGAATGTATTAAACCCAGCCGTGAGTCGCGGGTTGTGAGTCGTGAGCGATAAAGTAACAAAAAAACCGCCAGCGTCAAAAGCGCTGGCGGTTTTTTTGTGTTATAGAAAATACAGGAGATGTTTATGAAAAACTATTATTTTAAGGGCTTATTTTGTTTTAATATTATTTTTTTATTGTTATTAATAGGCTCGTGCGCCTTT
>JACQQX010000026.1 GCA_016206805.1 Candidatus Omnitrophota bacterium | reverse complement strand
TGTCATTCCGAGCGAAGCCGAGGAATCAACTTGATCCCTCGACTCGCGGAGTTTACCCCGAGCAAAGTCGATGGGCTCGCTCGGGATGACGGAGGATGTTATGTTCAAAGTCAATATTGTTCACATATCCGACAAAGTTCTGCATGAGGGGGAGTCGAGTTCCGTTATTGTTCCCGGCGTGATGGGGGAGTTTGAGGTGGGGATCCAGCACGCGCCGGTGGCCGCGCTTTTGATGCATGGAAAGATCGCCGTCCGATCGCTGGATGAGAAAAATACCGTGAAAGTGGTCACGATCCGGCAGGGACTCATGCGGTTTGACGGTAAGGAACTTTACGCGGTGGTGGAGTGAGGATAGGAGTTAGGATATGTTGAGTATGATTCTTCTTTTGATTCTCAGTACGGCGGGACCCTCGGCGGTGATTGCCGTGATTGGGTATGCTGGTATTATCGCTTTGTCGCGCAACCCGACTTCCGCTCCAAAGATCCAAATGACCATGATCCTGGGGTTTGTGTTTGCCGAAGCGATCGCTTTGGTGGCGCTGCTGGTGATATTCAACTTGTTTGTTGGAAGGGTGTGAAGATAATGTCATTCCGAGCGCAGTCGAGGAATCAGCTTGATCCCTCGACTGCGCTCGGGATGACAATGGGAGTCTCAGGATGACAATGGGAGTCTCGGGATGACAATGGGAGTCTCGGGATGACAATGGGAGTCTCGGGATGACAATGGGAGTCTCGGGATGACAGGGGGATAGCGATGGCCTGGTGGTATCTTCTCATTCTGCAAGTCGGGTTTTTTATGATGCTGCTGTTTGTTTTGCAGCGGCTCTTTCATGGGCATCTGATCAAGGCCATCAAGCGCATGGAGGGTTTGCACGATCAGAACCTGAAAACAGAGGCTGATCTCAAGCGCCGTGAAGAAGCCGTGATGAAAGATTGTCAGGCCAGGATTAAAAGATTGGACGAGGAGGTCCGCGCCCGCCGCGCGCGGGCCGAAGACGAAGCCAAGTCCATCAAAGAAGGGGCTATGGCGCGCTTTGAAGCAGAGCATAAAACCATGATTGAAGAACTGAAAGAAAAGGAAAAGTCGCTTGAGCGGCGTTTTCAAATCGAGGCTCAGAGGCAGGGGAGCATCATCGCCTGCGAGCTGGTTGAAAAAACATTTAGCCCCGAGATGCTCGAGCGCGTTCACGACCTTTTAACCAAGGAGCTTTTGGACCTTCTTTCCAAGCCACTGCATCACAAAATCACCGTCAATGGGGGAGGGATTCATTACAAGACCGCTTATCCTCTCTCCGAGGCTCAGAAAGAGTCGCTGAAAAAGAAAATCATGGACGCGGCCAAGGCCTCCGGGAGCGAGGTTAAAGAGTCGGCTGTCAAATTCAAAGAAGAAGTGGATAAGAGTTTGGTGGCCGGATTCACGATTCATCTGGATCAATTAATTCTGGATGGCAGCCTTAAGAGTAGATTTGAGAAACAACTTGGCATTGTCCAGCGGTAACGGTTGCGGTGACGAAGCCCGTATCGGCATTCGGTTTCGGCTGCGTCCAAGCCGCAAGACGCAACCATCGAACGATACGGGCTTCGATACCGCTAGACGCGTAACGCAGTCAAAGGAGATCGAGTGAGTTCCTCAGGGTTTGATGTCAAAGAAGTTGGCAGTATTCTCGAAGTCCGTAAAGTTATCGCGCGGATCAAGGGGTTGCCTTCAATCGCTTATGGGCAGCCGTTGGAGTTTGAGGGAGGCACTACCGGCATGGTGATCGGTTTTGACAAGCAGACGGTTTCGGCGCTTTTATTCGGCGACGCGGCGACTTTAAAATCCGGCGACAATGTGATCGCGCGGGATGAAAGCCTGCGCGTTCCCGTCGGCAACGCTTTTATGGGGCGCATCGTCAACGGTCTCGCCGTGGCTTGCGACGGCAAGGGGCCGATACCGCAGGACGATTTTTATCCCGTCTTCGCGGAGGCTCCCGGCATCACCGAGCGCGCTTCTTTAACCAAACAGATTTTTACCGGCACCAAAATCGTCGACATGGTGACTCCCATATCCCGCGGACAAAGACAGCTCATCATCGGTGACCGCGTGACCGGAAAAACCACCATCGCCGCCGACGCCGTGCTCAACCAAAAAGGCAAGAACATGATTTGCGTGTACTGCTCCATCGGCCGCAGTTTCAACTTTTTGCTCAAACTCACTCAGCTTTTTCAGGAACGCGGGGCGATGTCCTATAGTGTGATTGTGGGCAGCGCCGCCGACGCGCCTCCCGGAGAACAGTATCTGGCGCCTTACACCGCCGCCTGTATCGGGGAATACTTCATGCGGCATGGCCGGGATGTGCTGATGGTTTTCGATGACTTGTCCAAACACGCGTGGGTGTATCGGCAGATATCCCTTCTCATGGACCGCCCGCCGGGCCGTGAGGCGTATCCGGGGGATATTTTCTTTATTCATTCTCAACTGGTGGAGCGCGCGGCGCAGCTCAAGCCCGAGTTCGGCGGCGGGTCGATGACGTTTCTCCCGATGATTGAGACCCAGCAGGGGGATCTGACCAGTTACGTCTCCAGCAATCTGATTTCCATGACGGACGGCCAGATTTACATGGGCAGTGAGCTTTTTCAGGAGGGTTTCAAGCCGGCCATTGACCTGGGGCTTTCGGTTTCGCGTATCGGCAATAAAATCCAGTGCCCCGCCATGCGCGCTTTATGCGCGACACTGCGCATCGAGTATATCCAGTATAAAGAATTGGTAAACATGACCAAACTCCGCTCCTCCGTTTCCAAAGAAGCGCAGGCGAAGCTTCGGCACGGACAGGTGATCGCGGAAGTTTTTAAGCAGGATAAAAACGAACCCATCGACATGATTGAGCAAATCCTGCTGGCTTATGCCCTGAGAAAAGGCATTTTGGACGATCTGCCGCCGGACCATGTGAGGCGTTTTAAGAGAACCTTTTATTCCTACGCGACGTCGTCTCATCCGGACGCGGTGGACCGGCTCAAGTCCGAGTTGTCGCTGACGGAGGCGGTCAAGGAGGGTTTGGACCATACGCTTGAGGAATATTTCAAAAGCCCGGCGTTTTTGGAGCTTGAGGAGACCGTGTCATTGCGAGCGTAGCGAAGCAATCTAAGTAGAGATTGCTTCGTCGCTTCGCTCCTCGCAATGACATATGAGGGATAGATGAGTAAAATAGCCGTTTTGAAGTTGAGAAACCGGTTGAAGCGCGAGTTTCAAATCATCGACACCATCGATGTTTTGAAGCGCATCGCGGTTTCGGAGTTTCAATTTCTCGACAAGCAGCGCGTCGAGGCTTCCCAATTTTTAAGGGTGCTGGAAAGTTTTTTTGGGTTTTATCACGCCTGGAAGCTGAAAGACAGCGCTTTTTTTGAAAGCGCCTGCGATGTGCCGGGGGTCGTGGTGATGAGTTCGGATGAAGGTTTTCAGGGAGCCGTGAACGCTCAGATCCTGGAACGCGCGATGCAGCACGTGGATAATGACCCGAAAACGCGCCTGATTGTGGTGGGCCGCCGCGGCGCCAAGAAACTGGCGGACGCGGGGATGAACGTCGTCGAGTTTCCCGGCATCCCGTTTCCGCTGGAGTATGGCGCGGTTTCAGCGCTCAAAGCTTATCTGATCGATCAGTTTATTAAAAAAGAAATCGGAAGCATCACCATCATCTACTCGCGCTGCCAGTCTTTTACGCGTCAGACGATGGCGGAGATCAAACTCCTGCCGTTCAATGTTTATGACCTGGACACCCGATCCGCGGATGACAAGAAAAATGAGGAACTTCTGGGTTATGTGATTTGCGAGCCGGACCGCCGGCGGGTGGTCGAATACACGATGGCGCTTTGGTTCGGGCGAAAACTGTATGAAATCTATTGGGACTCGAAGCTCTCGGAGGTGGCCAGCCGCGCCATCGAGCTTAACGAGCGTTTTGAAGACCTGTCCCGTAAAAGCAAAAAGACGCAGGCGCAATATTTTCGCGCCAATCACGAAGTTATTGACGCGGGTATCCGCGAGATTTTCGCCAGCCATCACTTTTTCTCGAAGGAAAAAGGAATTCAATATCATGAGGGCTAAAAATTGAGTATGAACGGACGCATTATTTCCATTCAAGGGCCGGTGGTGGACGTGGAGTTCCCCGAAACGGTGGAGCTTCCCGGCATTTATGAAGTTTTAAAAACCAAGACGCGGTACGGCGCTGAAGTGATTTTGGAAGTGATGGAGCATGTCGGTGAGACGCTCGCCCGCTGCATCGCGCTCAAGTCCACTCTGGATATTCCCCGCGGAGCGCTTGCCGAGGTGACGGGGGACGTGGTTCAAATCCCGGTAGGGGATGAGGTGTTCCGCCGCGTCATGAATGTGATGGGAGAGCCCATCGATGGCCAGGGGCCCATCAACGCGAAGGTCCGGCGGCCCATCCGCAAGCCCAGAAAAAACATGCATTTGAATCCTGAGGAAGAAAAGGGCCATAGCTTCGAGCTTCTGGAAACCGGCATCAAAGTCATCGATCTTCTTTTTCCGCTGGTGAAAGGCACGAAGAACGGGGTTCTTGGCGGCGCGGCTTTGGGAAAATCCACACTGACGCTGGAGCTCATCCACAACGTTATCGAAAAGCACCAAGGCGCTTGTATTTTTACGGGCGTGGGAGAGCGTATCCGTGAAGGGCATGAGCTGTACAACGAGTTTATTTCTACCGGCGTTATCGACCGCGTGGCCTTGATTTACGGCCAGATGAATGAGTCCCCGGGCGCGCGTTTTGAGGCGGTGATGAGCGGGATTACGCTGGCCGAATATCTGCAGGAGCAGAAAAAAGACGTTCTTTTTTTCGCGGACAGTATTTTCCGTTTCGCGCAGGCGGGCATGGAAATCTCGACTCTCCTGGGGCACATCCCGTCCGAAACCGGTTACCAGCCGACGCTGGCCTCCGAAATGAGCGAGTTTCACGAGCGTATCCGCTCCCAGCGCGAGGGATCCATCACTTCCGTCGAAGCCGTGTATGTGCCGGCCGATGACTTGACCGATCCGGCCGTCGTCACGATTTTTAGTTATCTCGACTCCATCGTTGTGCTCTCCCGCGCCCGCATGCAGGCCGGTCTTTATCCGGCGGTGGACCCGGTGGCGTCTTCCAGCGCCAATCTCGACCCTGCCATTGTGGGCCGGAGTCACTTTGAGACCGCGCAGGAAGTCACGCGTATTTTGAATAAACTGGAAGAGTTGAAACACATCGTCGCGGTTATCGGCGTGGATGAGTTGTCGCGCGGCGATAAATTGATTTACTTTCGCGGGCTGAAACTGCAGAATTTCATGACGCAGCCTTTTTTCACGGCGCAAACGCATACCGGCATTCCCGGGGAATACGTCTCCATCGAGAAAACGCTCGAGAGCTGTCGCTGGATTTTGGAAGGACGTTTTGACCAGGTAACGGAGGACAAGTTTTACATGGTGGGGTCGGTGGAAAGGGATTTCACGGGGAAGAAATAATGTCATTCCGCAATGTGTCATTGCGAGCCCCGAAGGGGCGAAGCAATCTTCGCGAGACAGAGATTGCTTCGCTCACTTCGTTCGCTCGCAATGACCATAGAGGGACAATCAGGAGAGGCTGATGATTAAAATCGGAAAACTTCTTCAGGACGCGGGGTTGGTGACGGCCGCGGATATCGATAAGGCGATTGCCGAGCAGAAAAAGTCCGGCAAGTTTCTCGGGACTATTCTCGTGGCCATGGGCAAGATCACCGAAGCCGATCTTTTAAGATGCCTGTCCCAGCAGATGCGCATCGATTTTATCGAACTCAAAGACACCCGCATCCCGCCGGAGATCACCTCAAAGGTCCCCGTCAAATATGTCTGGCATTACAAAGTCATGCCGGTCAAATACGATCCGGCCAAGAACGTGCTTTCGGTGGCGATCTCCGACCCGCTCAACATGTGGCCACTGGAAGACATGAAATTGCACTTGGGGATGGAAATAGATCCTGTTTTAGCCACGACCGCGGATATCGATGAGACGATCAAAAAACATTACGGCGTCGGCGCCGATACAATCGATAAAATTCTCACCAAGGAAGAGGATAAAAAAACCGCTGAAGTCGTGTCCGTCAAAAAAGTCCAGGACATTGAGAAATTGGCCGGAGACGCGTCGGTCATCAAACTGGTGAATGAAATTTTAAAAGAAGCCATCGAAAGCCGCGCCACCGACGTTCATTTTGAGTCTTACGAAAATGAACTGGTCGTGCGCTATCGCGTTGACGGCGTTTTGCAGCCGACGAAAGTTTCGGACGATATCAAGTTTTTATATTCGGCCATCATCGCCCGCATCAAAGTGATGTCGGGATTGGATATCGTGGAACGCCGCCTTCCGCAAAGCGGCGCGGCGCGGATTCGCATGGGCAATCGGGAGTATGACTTGCGTACTTCGATCATCCCCGACAATTATGGCGAGGGAGTGGTGATCCGTATTCTTCCCTCCGAAATGCTGGTGGATTTGGGGCAGTTGGGCGTTCCGCCGAAGGAGCTTGAGCTTTTGAATAGCTTTATCGAGCGTTCGCACGGCATCATATATGTCACCGGGCCTACCGGCAGCGGTAAAACGACAACCCTTTACGCTTGTTTGAGCAAACTCAATAAGCCCGGCGTTAAAATCGTCACCGTCGAAGATCCTATCGAATACAAAATGCGGTATATCGAACAGTTTCAGGTGAATGCCAAAATCGGCCTGACGTTTTCGGCTATCCTCAGAAGTGTTTTGCGGCATGATCCCGATATCATCATGGTCGGTGAAGTGCGTGACGCGGAAACCGCCCAAATCGCGGTCCAGGCGTCCCTGACCGGCCACTTGGTGTTGAGCACGCTGCATACCAATGACGCGCCGAGCGCCGTGACGCGTCTTTTGGACATGGGAGTGGAACCGTATCTGGTGTCTTCGTCCGTTATCGCGCTTGTCGCCCAGCGGCTGGTGCGAAAAGTCTGTACACATTGCCGGAAGGAAGTCCAGTGGAAGAACGACGCGCTTCCTCCGGCGCTGCAGGCGGCGCTGCGTCATAAAACCGATAAGGTGATGAGCGCCAAAGGCTGTGAGAAATGCCGCATGACCGGCTACCAGGGGCGCATCGCGATTTATGAAATCCTGCCGGTATCGGCCGCTATCCAAGCGCTGGTGATGAAAAAAGTATCTGCCGCTGAGATTCGCCAAAAGGGGATCGAAGAAGGCATGAAAACCCTTTTTCAATCCGGGTGGGAGCATGTTTGTGAAGGTCTCACGACACCCGAGGAAGTTCTGCGGGTGGTTCAGGAACAGGTTTAGCCGATGCCGGACTTTGCCTATCAAGCCAAAAACGGTCCCAAAGAAATCATCAAAGGCCGGATCACCGCGGCCAATGAGCAGGACGCCGTGCGTTTGATCGAGGAAAAAGGATTGGTGCCGATAGAAGTGCGTCCGGCGCCTCCAGAGGCTGCTGTTGCCGCCGCTGTTTCTAAGCCGGTGTCAGTTGAAAAGAAAGATTTCTCGGTCGCCAAAAAGCGTGGCGACCTCGAAATGACGGGGGAGAAGAAGGTTAAGGTTATTCCCGCGGCGAAGCAGGGCGGTCATCTGCCTATTGGCGGAAGAGTCAAAACTTATGATGTTTGCGTTTTTACGCGGCAGCTGGCCGGTTTCATGAAGTCCAGTGTACCGCTTTTGAACGCGCTGGAGCTCATCACCAAACAAACCACCAATGCCCGACTTAAGAAAGTTTTGGAAAGCGTGGCCGCGGCGGTGCGTGGGGGAGAGCGTTTTTCGGACAGCCTTGAAAAGTTCGGCAGCCGCCATTTTGATTCCCGCTACATCAGCATGGTGAGTTCCGGCGAGGCCGGCGGATCGCTGGACAGCATTCTGGAAACGCTGGCGGATTTTTTGGAAAAAGAGGAAGAGTTGAAAGGGCAGGTTCGGGCGGCGCTGGCTTATCCCATTCTCGTGGTGTTGGTGGGACTGGGGACTATTTTCTTTTTGTTCACGTTTTGCATTCCGCGGCTTTCGACACTTTTTAACCGCGCTTATGGTTCGCTTCCGTTGCCCACCAAAATTCTCATGAGTTTTTCCCAGCCGGCCTGGCAGATCGCTTTCTGGGGCGGATTTGTTTTGTTTGCTTTATTCGCTTTTTCTTTCTTTGGAGGCAGCGGCCATAAAAAAGAGCGCCGTGAGCGGTTTCTGGCCAGAATACCGGTTTTGGGGACTGTGAAACTGAAGTCCGACATCGCGCGTTTCTGCGGGACGCTGGCGATGCTCATTCAAAACGGCATCCCCATTTATCAGGCGATCGAAACCACCAGGCCCGTGCTGTCGAATGAGGCGCTGAAAAAAGATTTGGAAACCGCGCAGAACCGTCTTTTGGGTGGGGAGATGCTGGCGGTGATCGTGCGCCAGTCTCCGCATTTCCCGCCTTTTGTGTCACAGATGATAGCGGTGGGCGAGGAAAGCGGAAGGCTTGTGGAATCACTGCGGGAAGTCGACCGGTTTTATTCCCGCGAGAGTCTCCGGGGAATCAAAATCCTGACATCGCTGATCGAGCCGGCGTTCATCCTTCTTTTGAGTTTGGTCATAGGATTCGTGGTCGCGGGAATATTGCTGCCGATATTCGATATGAAGTGGATACAGTAGTGCAGTCGTCAGTCGTGAGGGGTGAGTCGTGAGCGATCACTTCGATCGTACGTCTTTCGCTCGCCCACGACCCACGACCCACGACCCACGACTAACTGGCGGTTTTACGCTTGTTGAAATTCTTCTCACCGTTTCTATTCTCGCTATCGGCGTGATCGTGATCCACCAAGCTTTCAGTCGTTGTATCGAGGGTATCCGACGGTCAGAAGAGACGCTGCAGGCTTCCCTGCTTCTGAATAAGTCCGCTACGGAGCTGGCTTACAAGCATTGGATTTCATGGGAGGCGACAGTGGGCGCGCGGTCCCTAGAGGGAACCAGCGTCAAGAACAGTTTGGAAACAGTGAACAATAATCTCTTTGACCGGTATGACCTTACCGTGAAGCAGCCTTCCGGCGCCGCATCAAGTCTCACCCTCCTTTTCAATCAGCATGGAACGAGAACAAGTCGTGAGTCGTGAGTCGTGGGTCGTGAGCGAACGAAAGGCGCACGAGCAAAAAGCTTGCTCACGACTGACGACCCACGACTCACGACTGGGTTTTACGCTGATAGAGCTTCTTTTGTCGCTGACGATCGCGGTGATGGTGTTTGCCGCGATAGGGGGGCTTTTGATGGCTTCCTCCCAAGTGGCGGGATTGCTCGATTCCCGCAAAGACGCTTATTTGGAAAATGCGATGATCGCGCTTGAAAAAATGAAGCGGGAAGTCCAGGAAAGTCCGGTTTATCCCGACGTGGCTTTCGAGGGCACCAGCGACAAGCTCGTTTTTCCTCAGTTTACCCGTCTTTCGGACAGTTTGAACATCAACACGGATATTCAACTGGGCCGCGTCGAGACGGTCACGCTGGGATCCGGTTACGCTTTCCAAAAGATCAGTTACTTTTATGACGCCGGAAAGAAAGCTTTGATGCGGCAGGCCGGCAGCGGCGAGGCGGCGGTTTTAATCGATCATTTGAGCGATGTTCGTTTTTCTTACGCGCTGGCTTCGACGCCCAGCCTTCGCACGGTGTGGGCGGCCGAGACTCCCGCCTCCGGCACTTCATTCTGGTTGACGGGCATTTCCATCAAACTTCTTTTCGATCCGGCGTACTCCCGCTACACGATTCCAGGGGTTCAGAAAGTTTTTATTGTCGCGCGGCAGCATCCGACGGGATCGTCTTATCCGGATATTGAGACCGTCAGAGGGGAAGCGGTGACCAGTTGATCCCTCGATTCGGTCGCCGCGGCGACCTCACTCGGGATGACAGCAGGGGTTCTATTCTCGTCGTGGTGTTGTGGCTTTTGGTTTTTTTCAGCGCGGTCACGGCTATTTTGGGCGCGCGCGTCAGGACTCAAATTGGAGCGGTGAAGCGTTTTCAGGAGGACATCCGGGCTTCCACTAAAGCCTGGTCCGGCGTTTCAACCGTTCTGAATTACTTGGACAAATGGAACGCGCTGGCGCCCGGCGCGACCTCCCCAACGCCCTTGGAGCCCGGTTTTTTTCTCGATAATCCGCTTTATTTCAAAACCCCCTATTTTTCAATCGGCACTGCCGGGCCGGATGGTAATATCCGGTACGGACTTGAAGATCAGGAGCAGAAGATTAATTTGAATAAAGTTTCCCGGGAAACGCTGGTTCAAATTTATACCGTCAGTCCGGAGATCGGCCAGGGCAATGCCCAGGCGCTTGCGGACGCCACGATAGCCTGGAGGGACAGAAAAAATCCTTTTTTGGAGTTTGGGCATCACTTGGAAGGAGAGGAGGGTTCCGGATTTGGGTCCGTTGAGGAGTTATTTTTTGTGCCAGGCATGCCCAAAGAATTCGTGGAGCGGGTCAAAAATTCCCTCACGGTTTATGGCAGCGGCAAGGTGAATCTGAATTCGGCGCCGAAAGAAACGCTGGTCCTTTTGGGTTTAAACGAAGGGCTGGCCGCGCGCATCGTGGAGTATCGTCTCTCGGCGGCCAAAGATCAGTCGGGTGGGATGAAAGCTTTCAAGGATTTGGCAGAGTTGACGCTCAAGGTGGGAGTGGGGCCGGAGGAAAATGCCCAGCTTTCCAATGTGAGCAGCGTGTGGGGATTTGATTCGGAGGCGTTCCGTTTCCGGGTTTTTGAAGACAAGGGTGACGGCATCCTGCCTCGTAAAGGAGTGGAGTGCCTGGTGGACCACAAAGGACGTATTCTTTTTTTTAGGGATTTGTAATAGAATGAGTAACCATGCCTAAATTTAAAATGCCCGCAAAAAGCCATCAACGCCTTTTTACGGAGATCGGACCCGGCGGAACCAAATGGGTCTTGACGAAAGGCTCATCCCATTCTCCTGAAGTGGTGGACGCCGGTTTTATTCCTTCGGAGGCGCCGGCCGGCGAGCTTCAAGCGATTATCAAAAAATACAAACTGGGTCCCGAGGATGTCGCCAGCGCCATTCCGCGCCGCCAGGTGACGGCCAGAAATCTGGAGCTGCCTTCCACACAGCCCGCTGAGATCAAAAAAATCATCGACTTGCAGGCTGTCAAACAAACCCCCTACGCGGCCACCGAAATTCTTTACGACTATCACATTCTCAAATCTTTCCGCGAGGGTTATTCCAGCGTTCTTTTGGTGGTGGCCCATCGCGATGTCTTGAATAATCATCTGAAGATCCTGAACGAAGCCGGCCTGAAGCCGCCGCAAGTCACTATCGGCGCCGAAGCCAGCGCGTTATGGGCCGTGCGCCATTTGAAAACCCCGAAGCCGGACGACGCGGTAGTTTTTCTGGATGTGGACACCCAGCACACCGATTTGATCGTGCTACATGGCCGGGAACTCGTTTTTTCGCAAAATATTTCGGTTGGCACGGAAAAACTGGAAGCAGAGGGCGAAGCGGGACTTGAAAAATGGATGGATGAAGTTTCCCGTTCCATGCACATCTACCGGACGGAGGAAATCGCCAAGGAACCGGTGTTTTTGCTGGCGGGGGGCGCCACCGCCGCCATCAAACCCGCTTTTGAAAGACTAAAAACCGTCACCGGTTTGGCGGATGTTAAGGAGCTTCCGGTATGGGAGCCTTTAATCAAGATTTTTAAGGCCCGCGGAAAAGATTATGAAAAACACCTGTCTTTCTCCTCGGTCAGCGGTTTGGCGCATCAGGATAAAATACTTCCGATTAATCTGGTTCCGGAGGAAACGCTTCTCAAAGAATCACTGTTGGAGAAGGGCCGCAACCTTTTATGGACTGGGATACTGGCGCTTTCCATTTTTCTGGTGGTTAGCGGTATTTTCGCGACGAAAGTTTACCGCAAGACCCAATACCTCAAATGGCTTGAAAATCGGGTGGCTTCCACCCAGGATACCGCCAATCAAGTGGAGTCCATGAAAAAGAGAATTAAGGACGGTTTGGCGCTGCATGACGCCGGGATGCGGTTTTTTGATGAAATCATCCACGTGCACCGCATTCTTCCCAAGGAGATTTATCTGACCGAGATTTCCGTCGCGCGGGATGAGCGTTTGCAAATCCAGGGCCGGGCCGAGACCATGACCAGTGTGTTTGATTTTGTGAATAATCTCAAATCCAACGCCCTTTTCCGTGAAGTGGAAACCAAACGGATCAATAAACGCATGGTGGACAACAAGGAAATCGTGGATTTTGAAATCGAAAGCCGGCTGGCGGACGGACCAACGCGGATCACAGCGCCCCTTCAAACCCAGCTGACCCCGATGCCATGAAGCTGCCACTCCTTGCCAAAATAAGAGAATCGTTCAGTTCGGTGTCCTCGAGACTAGAAGGTTTTTGGGCCATTTTGCACCGACTTTCCCCGCGGGAGCGGAAACTGGCCACCGGAGCGGCGGTCGCGGTTTTTTTCCTCGTTTTGAATTTTGGCATCATCGGACCCATTCGCGGCAGCCTTCAAGGTTTGCATAAGAAAATTCTCCTTGAGGAGAAAAAGGCGATGCAGAACATCGCCAGCGGCGCGCAGAAAAATCAGATCGATGGCATTTATCTGAAGCTATTGGAAATGGTCAACGCGGCCAATATGGATGATGAAGAGGTGCGCTCGGCCATGCTGAAGGACGTCGAGGAGTTCGCCCGCGGCAATAATATCTATTTGAGCGAAGTGAAGCCTCAGATATCGGCGGAGAAGGAAAATCACAAAGAGTTCTATATCCGGATGCAGGCGGAAGGGGCTCCTGAGAACCTGGTGAAGTTTTTGGCGGAGTTCGTGAAGACAAAAAATCTGTATTATGTCGACAATATCCGCATCACGCCCCATGGCGAAAGTCCCAATAAAATAAAGGCGACGGTGGCCCTGACCCGGGCAGTGGTCCAGACCGGAACTTAACGGTTACCGCAACCGCAACCGTTTTTTACCCCACATATAGTGCTTTTCGGTTGACTTACACCTATAACTTGATGTAGATTACAAACAAGGACGGGTGTAAAAAAGGAGTCGCTCTCGAGTGAGTTATTACAAAATTATTGGGCTTCAAAAAGAGCCTTTTTCCACCAGCCCCGACCCTTCTCTTTTTTACCTTTCCAAAGAACATAGCGCCGCGCTTTACCGCCTGCGGATCTCCGTCAAATTAAGGCGTGGGATGAGCCTGATTTTGGGGGACGTGGGCGCCGGAAAGACGACTCTATCCCGGCGTTTCATGCAGCTGGTCAGCAAAGAGCCCAATGTCATCATTCACATGATTCTCAACCCCTTTTTCAGCGACGAGCGGGAGTTTTTGAAGGAGATCTGCGAGCGCTTCGGGATCCCCGTCAGCCCCCAGGCCCAAAAGCGGGCCATTTATTATTACAATGAGATCGAGCATTACCTTTTCAAAAAAGGCGTCAACGAGGGGCAGACCATCGTCCTTTTGATCGACGAGGCGCAGAAGCTGAGCGAGCCGTGTCTGGAAGTGCTGCGCGGTCTCTTGAATTATGAGACCAATGAATACAAGATCCTCCAGCTGGTGCTGGTGGCGCAAACTGAGATCGTGCCGCGGATTTTCCACATGAAAAACTTCTGGGACCGCATCAGTTTCAAACAACTGTTGCGCCCCCTGGATTACCAGGAAATGCGGGAGATGATTTTATACCGCTTGAAGATGGTGGGGTATGACTCGCCGGTCCAGCTTTTCACCGAGGAGGCGATGCAGACGATTTACCGCGTGACCAACGGGTTTCCGCGCAAAGTGACGCAGCTTTGTCATGATTGTTTAGAGTACGTTGTGATGTACAATAAAAGCTATGTGGACAAGGAACTCGTGGATCAGCTGGTGACACGCGAGTCTAACTTTTTGTCAGTCGATTTGAAGGGGATCATGTCCAGTGGAACAGAATCCGCAGAGAGAACCGACGCCCGAAGAGCGGTTATTTAAAATAATCCAGGAAAGCGAAGAGGCCAAGGAGAAGGACGATACATTAATCGTTTCCTCCACGAAGCCTTCTGAGCCGGAACCCGCTGCCCCCCAATCGCCGGTTTTTGAAGATGAGTCGGTGAAACTGGGCCAGTTTGCGGAAAAACTGGAGGCGCATCCCGCCGCGGTGGCGTTGGATGAGCCCCATTCTGATAGACCCGGACGTCGTTTTGCCCTTCCTTCTTTTCAGTCTCTGCAAGGCGCGCGCCTTTCCAAACAGTTTTTCCGTCGTTTTGCCACGGTCAAGCTCGTCAATCACACGCTGGCCGGCGTTTTGGGAGTTCTCATGATCTATTTTCTCACTAATCAAGTTTTTACCAAAGAGTCTCCGAGCGCTGACTTTTTGCGAAGAGCCAACGCGATGTCCACTCCCAACCTTGAACTTCCACCCAATCTTTTCAATATGCAAGAGGTGAATCAGGGCGTGGAAGTCATCGCCAATCGCAACGCTTTTCAACCCTGGAAGCCTCCCGTTCCCAAGGTGATTGTCGCGACGGGTCCGGTTATTCCCGCCGGCCTCATGCAGTCGGTTGTTCCCAATCTCAAGTTGACGGGCATTTACTTTGGCGAGCAGCCGGAAGCGTTGATTGAAGCGGTGGATGAGCAGAGGACTTACACCGTCAGCAAGGACGACAAAATCAAAGGCATTATCGTCAAGGAAGTGAAGCCCGACGGAGTGGTGCTCACCGACGGCGCGGCGGATCATTTCCTCCAATGATGAAAAAAGCCGCCGCGATGGCCCTGGTTTTTTCTCTGTGCCTGTCCGTGCCGGCTTCGGCACAGCTGGTTTACAACTCCGAACAACCCCCGATGAGTTTTTTGGAAGGCTCCCAGCAGCGCGTTTCCATTGACTTACGCGAGAGCGATATTATCGATGTGTTGAAATTTTTGTCCCAGAAAGGGCGTTTCAATATCTATATCAGCCCGCGCGTTCAGGGACGCGTTACTCTCTTTCTGCAGGATGTGAAAATCGCGGATATTCTCGATATTCTTCTGATTTCCAACGGATTGGCGTATTACGCGAAAGATTCGATTGTCTATATTCTGACCCAGGAAGAATACAAGGCCCGTTATGGGGAAAACTACGACGACGCCCGCCAAGTGCGTCTTTTGCGGCTCAAATACGCTTCCGCCTCACAGGTTTTTAAAATGATCGAGCCGACCAAAAGCGCGATCGGCAGTCTTGTGGCGGATGAACAGTCGGGCACGCTGATTCTCATTGAAACGCCGGAGAAGCTGGATTTTATGGAGCGGGTAGTCAAGGAATTGGATCAGCCGGTGGGGACCAGGGTTTTTGATTTGAGCTATGGCAAGGCCGAGGAGGTGGCGTCGCTTTTGACGACCAAGCTCACCAACAAGGGTGTCGAGTCGGTCAACTTTGATGCGCGAAGCAATCAGGTGATTGTCACCGCTTTCCCGGACCGCATGAAAGAAGTCGAGGAAATCATTAAAAACCTTGACCGGAAAACGCGGGAAGTCATGATTGACACCAAGATCATGAAAGTTATTTTGAATGATGACCGCAATCGCGGGATTGACTGGGATATCGTTTATCGGAAGGGATTTCTCGAGCCTTTAAGTCTTGATTTTGATTTCTCCCAGACTTTATCCGCCGGCATGGCTATTTCTTATACCGATGGAGACAGAGGGCAGATCACCTCGGCCCTGAATTACCTGCAAACGCTGGGAGAATCTAAAATCCTCGCCAGTCCCCGAATCACGGTGGTGGAGGGAGAAGAAGCCAAGATTTTGATCGGAACCAAGGAAGCTTATGTGACTTCCACGACCACCACCGGATCATCCACCAGCACAGTCTCAGAAAGCATTTCCTTTGTGGATGTCGGCATCTCGCTCAGCGTTTCCGCGTCCATCAACAAGGATGGGTATGTCACCATGAAAGTGAAGCCGGAAGTTTCCAGCGTATCCAGGACATTGGAAACCACCTCCGGAAATGATATTCCGATTGTCGACTCCACCATGGCTGAAACCCGTGTCATGGTCAAAGACGGAACCACTATTGTTATCGGGGGATTGCGCAAAGATGAAAAGTCTTCGACGGTTCAACGCCTGCCGGGCCTGTCCAATATTCCCATCCTTGGACATCTTTTCAGGAATTTGGACGAGGAAACCGAACAAACCGAGCTCGTGGTCTTCTTAACCCCGCATATCATTGAAGGAAACAAGGATATGGCTTTTGACGAAAATAAGCGCGGCTTGAAGGGTATTCAGGCTTATCCGGAAAAGCCTCGGTCTGACAACACGGGTCTCCAGGAATTGCCGGCTCTTAAAGTTTATTCAAATAAGAAGGCCTAAAGAAAAAGAAGGGGAGAGCATTGGAAAAAACCGCCGCATCAAAAAATATTGCCGTTGGGCTGATAACAGTGACCATCGCTTCGCTTTTGGCTTTTTCTTTTCTGTTGTACCGCCGCAGCGCCAGTCTTGAAAAGCAGGTGGTTTTGCTGGACACGCAGTACAGAACCGCTGAAGGCATTGTCAAAGAAATGAAGTCCAAGCAATTGTCCGAGCGGACCTCCGAGCAGCAGGCTGAGAGCGGCTACAAAGCCGATTATTTGCGGGTGTTGGCCGAAAAAAATGTCTTGGAGTCCGAGCGCATTTCCATGAAAGCTGAAATTGATAGTCTGGCCAGCGCCAATCAGAAAATGACCGAAGATCGGTCCACTTTTCAGGCCCAGATGGGAGAGAAGGAAAAAGTGATTGGCCAGCTGCAGGCCAAAGCGGATCAGCTCAAGGCGGCCAATGAAAAAGCCGATCTTTTTCAGACCAAAAATAAAAAACTGACCGAAGATGTGGGGGCGCTGAAGACTGAGGTGGCGCAAAGAGCCAAGGTTCTTCAGGAAGCCAACGCCGATCTTAAGTCTAAAGCGATTGAGATATCCAAAAAGAACGCTGAAATCATCGATCTGCGCAAATCCAACCGCACCGCCTGGGAAATGAAGCGCAAGATCGAGAAGCAGGGCGCCGAGATTGTTCGCCGGAAAGACAAGGAAGAGGTGGATCGCCGGACAATCGATGAGCTTGCCCGCAAACTCAAAGAGGGGGAGAGCGCGCGCAAGGAACTTTTAAAAAATATTGAAGTTTTGAAAAAAGAAAAAGAGGAGTTCAAGAGAAGAGAAAAGATCATCGCCTCCGAAGACTCCCGCCGGTTGATGGTCAGCCTTAAAGCCGCCAATAAAAAAGTGGAAGAGCTCGAGGCTCGCAACGCGGTAGCCCATTACAATATAGGGGTTCTTTATGTGCGTATGGCTCAGCATAAAGATGCCGCCGAAGAGTTTGAAAATGCCGTGCGGTTAAGTCCTAAAGACGCGCTGGCCCATTTCAATCTCGCGGTTTTGTACGACGCGCATTTATCCAAACCAAAGCTCGCGCTGCCGCATTACGAGGCGTATATCCGCCTGTTGCCTCATGCCACCGACAAGCAGGAGATCCAGAACCGGGTCCTCCAGATGCGGTTGGATGAAGAAGCCGGCGTCGGCCGCGATCTGAGACTCAGCGCGAAAAGCTGACCGAAAGTTTTTCCATGTCGAATAACATTCCTCTCATCACGTCCGTTTCCATCGTTGTCATCATATGGCTGCTTCTTTTATGGCTTCTAAAGCGCGTTCTGATCCGCCGCCTTAGAAACCTTGCCGTTAAAACCCGCTCCCAATGGGACGATGTTGTGCTGGAAGCGCTTGTTTTCCCCGCTAATTTTCTCATCATCGCTTCAGGTCTGGCGCTTTTCACCAATTTATTGGATCTTTCCAGCGGCACTCAGAAAGTGGTGAATGTGGCGTTGAAGGGTTCTTTGATTTTCGCCATGGTATTTTTTGCCGATAGCCTGATCCGTAACCTTATGCGAATCTATGGCGGTAAAGCCCTTGGCCAGGTTTCTCACGGGGTCATTAAAGGCATCATTCGTGGTTTCATCATTGGCATCGGCGTTCTAATCTTTCTGGACCTGATCGGCATCTCGATCACGCCGATCCTGGCTTCACTGGGTATCGGTTCCCTTGCTGTGGCGCTGGCGCTGCAAGATACATTGGGCAATTTCTTTGCCGGGATTTATGTGGCGGTGGATCAGCCTGTCCGCATAGGGGATTTCATCCGGTTGGAAACGGGGCAGGAGGGCTATGTCACGGATATCGGATGGCGCAGCACCCGTGTTCGCATGCTGCCCAATAACACGGTTATTATTCCCAACGCGAAACTCATGGGAAGCGTCATCACCAACTATTATCTGCCTGAAAAAGAGCTGGCCGTTCTTATTGAAGTGGGAGTGCATTATGCCAGCGATTTGAATCATGTGGAGCGCGTGGTGATCGAGGTGGCGCGGCAGATCCAAAAGTCAGTGGCCGGCGGCGTCCCGGAATTTGGACCACTCGTCCGCTACCACACTTTTGGTGAGTCGAGCATCAACTTCACCGCCGTCCTGCGCGCCCGAGAATTCACCGACGGCTATCTTTTAAAGCACGAATTCATCAAGGTCCTGCATGAGCGCTTCCAAAAAGAGGGCATCGTCATCCCATTCCCCACACGTACGTTAGTCCTCTCCCCAGAATCGATCTCGAAAGTTAAGTCGTAAGCCTTTTTTTACGTCGACCCACCCCCGCCTCTGGGTTTGGTTTACCCCCTTCGTGCGAACGCGTTATTTGCCCCTCCGAGGCAAATAACACTCCGTTGAAACGCTCGCTCGTCCTGCCATTCTAATGGCAGGACTCCATGGCCGCTCGCGTTTCAAAGGTCGCCCAAAGGGGGTAAACCAAACCCAGGGGCAAGACCAACACCGCTTTGTTTGTTTCATGCCCCCGCATATCATCCCCTTATGTCATTTCGAGCGAAGCGAGAAATCCTTCTTTTAAAAGTTCTTTTCTTACAAGCAAAAGAACTTTTAAAAGAAAGATTTCTCGGCCTTCGGCCTCGAAATGACATGGGGGGATTGAATTCACACTAGAGAATGTGCGGCGCTCCGGGTGGATGTCCTGTCTAGGGGCGTTGACAGCGCGCGTGGCCCGGTATCGCCGAAGGCGATCCATGCGCGCTGGAACCGAGCGTCATTTCCGGTGGGAAATGGCGCGTCCCCAAGACAGGACATCCACCCGGAGCTC
>JACQQX010000025.1 GCA_016206805.1 Candidatus Omnitrophota bacterium | reverse complement strand
GACATGGGGGATTGAATTCACACCCCCTAATGTGCGGCGCTCCGGGTGGATGTCCTGTCTTGGGGCGTTGACAGCGAGCGTGGCCCGGTATCGCCGAAGGCGATCCATGCGCGCTGGAACCGAGCGTCATTTCCGGTGGGAAATGGCGCGTCCCCAAGACAGGACATCCACCCGGAGCTCACGGACGATTGAATTCATTGTCAAAGTAAGGGTAGAAGTGATTATAATACGGCCATGATTCGGTGCAATCTTTGCGGGTCTAAACGAGTTTATTCGGTTTATAAGAAGCGAGTTCCTCGGCTTCAGCGGCGCAATACTCCCTACGCTATTTCTGAAAGTCATCTTAAAAAACCTGACAAAATCGTTCGTTGCGCTTCTTGTGGGCTGGTGTATGCCGTGCCTTCTTCGCTGAATGAGATCAAGATGGATTATGCTCAGATGGTGGACCCGGACTATCTGGAGCAGGAGAGGGGCCGCCGCGCTCAGGCGGGTATTGTTTTAAAGCGGATCGCGCGCTACAAGCGGGGTGGGCGGATTTTGGATATCGGTTGTGGGCCTGGTTTTTTCCTGGATGAAGCCAAAAAGAAGGGGTGGGATGTGGCGGGAGTGGATCTTTCGGCTTGGGCCAAGTCTTATAACCGCGATAATTTTGGCATTGAGGTGTTTCAGGGGTCTTTGGAGGAAGCGCATTTCCCGGACCGTTCTTTTGACGTGGTTGTGATGATGGATGTGATCGAGCATTTGGATGACCCCAAGGCGATTTTGACCGAGATCCGCCGGATTCTCAAAAATGACGGGGTTTTGTATGTGAGCACTCCCGACATCCAAAGCGTTTTGAGCCGTTTGCTGCGCGCCAAGTGGTGGGGGATTAACAAGTACCATCTTTTTTATTTTTCACGGAAAACATTGGAGCGGCTTTTTCAAGTGGTGGGTTTTAAAAAACTGCGTTACGCGTCCTACCCCAGGATTTTCACGGTGAATTATTGGTCCAAACGCCTGATGGCGTACCCGGCTTTTTTACACCTACCCATGACGGCGGCGGCCAAGGCCGGTTTTGGGAATAAACTTTTAAAAGTGGTTTTGCATGACCAGATCGACGTGATCGTCCGGAAAGTTCAGCGTTTGGATAGCCTTGAACCGGGCGGCGTGTCGCCAAGCAATATTGTTTCCAGAAAACTCAAAGTCACGGCGGTGCTTCCCGCCTACAATGCCGAGAAAACACTGGAACGCACCGTGGCCGATATTCCCCGCGACTGCGTGGATGAGATTATTCTGGTGGATGACAAAAGCCGGGACCAGACGGTGGCCATCGCCAAAAAATTGGGGCTAGTGGTTTTCGAGCACAAAGAAAATAAAGGCTACGGCGCCAACCAAAAAACCTGCTATCAAAAAGCCTTAGAGCGGGGAGCGGACATTGTCGTCATGGTTCATCCGGACTACCAGTACGATCCGACCATCATTCCTCAGCTTGTCGAACCCATTCGCGTCGGCGGCGCGGATGCTGTTTTTGGATCGCGCATGATGAAGGGTGGAGCGCTGGAAGGCGGGATGCCGATGTGGAAGCATAACGCCAATATTCTTCTCACCGCTTTTGAAAATGTGATGCTCGGCACTTACCTGACGGAGTACCATTCCGGTTTTAGGGCTTACAGCGCCCGCGCGCTAAAGGGTATCCACTATGAAATGAATTCGGACGGCTTCATCTTTGACACCCAAATCATCGTCCAGCTTCTAGCCAATCACTACAAAATCGAAGAAGTGCCCATCCGCACGCGTTATTTTGAAGAAGCATCTTCCATAAGGCTATGGCCCAGCATGGTTTACGGCACTGGAATTCTGAGGGAAATGCTGGGTTATTTTCTTTATTCGAAGGGTGCTTTGAAGCGAAAAAGGTTGGAACCGCTTACCACGGGGACACGTTAAATATTTAACATGTCCCCGGGTGGGATAAATACTCGATAATATCCCGCGTCGAAACCACACCGATAGGTTTTCCATTATCCAGCACCGGCACATGCCGGAACTTCCCGATAGACATTTTGTGAAGCGCGTAAGCCAGTGGCGCGTCCTTATCCAGGCACTCCGGGTTTTTGGTCATGATATTTTTAACGGGATAAGTCGAAAGATCCTTCACCGTCCCCGCCACTTTTAAAAGGATATCGCGGATGCTGGCAATGCCGAGGATGTTTTTGCCGGCGTCACAAATCAGCACACAGCCTTTGGTCGGGAGAGCCTGCATTTTCTCGACCACCTCTTGCATGGAGGTCTCCGGACTCACGATGATAGGCGGCACTTTGGAAATAAAGTCCGCGACGCGCTCAGTCATGATCTTTTTCTGAAGTTTTTCCTTGTTGGGCTGGGGAATGTCTTTTTGTGTCAGGGAGTGAAGGCACTTGCCGCAGCGGTCGCTGCCCAAGATATTTTCATGGCCGCAATAAGGGCATTTTGTTTTCATGAGGTCACCGTCCAGGTATCTTCCGTGTAGAGGATTTTTTTCAGGTCCCCGGCGCCTTTTTTCTCGCGCGCGAACTGGGCTTGCTCTTCCATCATGCCATCATAAGTCGGCTTTTCGATCGCCCTGAAAACGCCGAAAGGCACCGGCATCTCGGGGTATTCCATTTGCGTCAAAAGATAGGAATAGGCCGGGGAAGGGTCACTCTCATTATGGATCAGAAGATCTTCCTTTTTAGCGGTCGCGAATTCTGTTTCCCGCAGGCTCAATCCTTTTAATGTGATGGCTTTGGTTCCGCCTTTTCCGAAAATTAGCGGCTTACCGTTTTCCAGGTAAATCGCGCGGTCATCCCGGTGTTCACGGCCGATGATGGGCGCGAAGGCGTCTTTATTGAAAATAATGCAGTTCTGGTAAATTTCCACAAAGGCCGATCCTTTATGCTTATAAGCGCGCGACAGCACTTGCGACATGTGGCGCGGATCGGAGTCGACGGTGCGCGCGACAAAACTGGCCTCCGCGGCGATGGCGACGCAAAGGGGATTGATGGGGTAGTCGATGGAGCCGTAAGGGGAAGACTTGGTGATCTTGCCTTTTTCGGACGTGGGGGAATATTGGCCCTTGGTGAGGCCATAGATCTGGTTATTCACGAGAATGATTTTCAAGTCCATATTGCGGCGCAGGCAGTGAATCAAGTGGTTGCCGCCGATGGAAAGGCCGTCGCCGTCGCCGGTGATGACCCAAACCGTCAAGTCGGGTCGCACGCATTTGAGGCCTGAGGCGATGGCCGGCGCGCGTCCGTGAATCGTATGAAAGCCATAGGTATTCATGTAATAAGGGAAGCGGCTGGAGCAGCCGATGCCGGAGATGAATACGTGTTTTTCACGCGGAATGGTGGTGACGTCCGCGAGAGTTTTCTGCATCACCGACAAAATGGCGTAGTCGCCGCAGCCTGGGCACCAGCGGACGTCCGCGCCGGAAACAAAATCTTCTTTAGAGTAATGAAGCGCTGAGGGGGTTGTCATAGGAGTTTTCCGATTTCTTCTTTGATTTCGCGGATTTTAAAAGGTTGTCCGGTGATCCGGTTGTAGGGAACGACACGCGCGCCTTCAAACTGCGAGCGGATCAGAACCGAAAGATTGCCGGTGTTGAGCTCAGGAATAAGAACGGTTTCAAAATTTTTTACGATTTCGCCCAGATTCTTAGGAAAGGGATTGAGATAGTGCACATGGCAATGCGATACTTTTTTGCCTTCTCTTTGAAGATCAAGTACCGCCGCGCGGACGGTTCCAAAAGTCCCGCCCCAACTCATAACCAACAGTTTTCCTCTGGCGTCACCCAGCACTTCGGCCGGTGGAATGTCATCGGCAATGCGTTTAACCTTTTCCATTCGTAACATCGTCATGTTGTGGTGGTTGATCGGGTCGTAACTGACACCGCCTGTTTTGTCCGCTTTTTCAATGCCGCCGATGCGGTGCTCGAGGCCCGGCGTGCCGGGTACCGCCCAAGGCCGCGCCAGTGTTTTTTCATCCCGCGTAAATGGGAGAAACGGGCCGTCGCTGGTCTGGGGATGATTGATTTTGATTTTCGGGAGTTTATCGAGCTCCGGCAGTTTCCAAGGTTCAGAACCATTGGCCAGATACCCGTCCGAAAGAAAAAATACCGGTGTCATGTGCGTCAACGCGATACGGATGGCTTCAATCACATAGTCAAAACAGTTGGCCGGAGACGAAGGAGCGACGATCGCCGCCGGCGAGTCGCCGTTGCGGCCGTACATGACTTGCAAAAGATCGGACTGCTCGGTTTTGGTCGGGAGTCCCGTCGAGGGGCCGCCCCGCTGGATATTGAGGATCACCAGCGGCAGCTCCACCATGATCGCGAGGTTGATCATTTCAGACTTGAGGCAAATGCCGGGGCCGCTGGTGGCCGTGATGCCGATCTCTCCGCCAAAAGAAGCGCCCAGGGCCGCGCCACAGGCGGCGATTTCGTCCTCCGCTTGAAAAGTTTTGACGCGGAAATTTTTAAATTTGGAGAGGTCATGCAAAATATTGCTGGCGGGTGTGATCGGGTAAGACCCGTAGAGCACGGTCTTACCGGCAAGCTCCGCGGCGGCGATGATGCCAAGGGCGGTGGCTTCATTGCCCGTGATTTTGCGATAGGAGCCCGGCGCGATATCGGCCTGCTTGACGATGTAGCGCGAGGCCATGGTTTCGGTGATGTCCCCGTAATTGTAACCGGCTTTCAAAGCCTTAATATTGGCGTCGACCATCTCCGGTTTTTTGGCGAACTTGTCCTGGATCCATTGGAGGGTGTGTTCCATCTTGCGGCCATACATCCAGAACATGAGCCCCAGCGCGAAAAAGTTTTTGCAGCGGTCGACATCCGAGAGTTTCATTTTGGACTCGGCCAAGGCGTTGCGCGTGAGAGACGAAAAGGGGACTTGGAGCACGGAATAATCTTTGAGCGAGCCATCTAACAGCGGATTAGACTTCCAACCCGCTTTTTTCAGATTATCTTCATTGAAAGAATCAGAATTGACGACTAAAAGTCCGCCCTTTAAAAGATCGGCGATATTCACTTTGAGCGCGGCGGGATTCATGGCGACCAAAACATCGGGCGCGTCACCGGCGGTGAAGATGTCCTCATGGCTGAATTGGATTTGAAAGCTGCTGACGCCCGGCAACGTTCCCTGCGGCGCGCGGATCTCAGCCGGAAAGTCGGGGAGAGTGGCGATGTCATTGCCCATGATCGCCGAAGTATCGGTGAACTGGTCGCCGGTCAGCTGCATGCCGTCGCCGGAGTCCCCCGCGAAACGGATGGTTACGGATTCGAGTTCTATTTCTTTTAAAGTTTTCATATTAGACTTGGTTAGCCGCCTTCTTGAGTTTCGTGGACTTGGTCCGCTTTGGGCGGAAGATTGAAGACCTCCGTGGGGAAGAGCTCGGCAAGGAAATTCACAATCGTCCGGATAGATAAAATGCCGCTGACCTGGCCGAACTCATCAACCAGGGGAATATGACGAACGCCATACTCCTTCATCACGTCAAGGGCTTCTCCCACCGTATTGGATTTATTCAAAGAATGAATGTTGGTATTCATGTACTTTTCCACCGGCTCGCTCAGATTAACGCCCTTTTTCAGGACTTTCATGAGGACGTCGCGTTCGGTGAACACCCCCAAAAGCTTGGAATGGATATCCGCGATGACGATATACCCGGTCTTCTCGGCTCGCATGAGGTCCAAGGCATCTTGCAGCGTCGTGGTGGGAAGCGCCAGAACGAGCTTCGGCCGCAAAATCTGGTAAATCTTGGTTTCTTTTAAGAGTTCTTCAATGGTTTTCGGGGGCATACGAAAATTATATCACAGGCGAGCCGGTTTGTATCTTAAGCCGGTTCGTTGGACAGGCTTCCCTTCTTCCTTTCTAGAATATAATGGCAGTCCAATAAAAAGGAACCCAAAATATCCAATATTTTCTCAGCTTTATCAGGATAATAAGAATGTATGGCAGCGCTACGCTTCTCCCTATAAGTTTTGAATGGGGAAATTTCACGCACTAAGCCTGATTGGTATGCCATCTCAATAGAGGCCATAAAAGTTATTTCTTTGAGTTTTTTCGGATTCTGGATAATTTGGCTGAGTTCTAGGTGGATTGTTTTGATGGCTAGCTCATACGTGTATTCAAAGGCTTTTATGGAAGCGGCGCGGAATTGCTCGTAAAGATCTTTATTTTTGGCCATATCCGACCGCAGAAACTCACGGCTTTTTTCCAGTTGCCGGATAGCCATCTCAAACGAGAAAGTGTCGATAGTCACTTTTAAGCGAAAACCAGGCGCCCTTTGGGTTCGGGGATAGGGCGGCCCAGCTCTTTGGCAGTTTCAATCCATTGCTTAATAACCACTTCCAGATTGGAAAGCGCTTGCCGATAAGAAGCGCCATCAGCCATGCAGCCGGGAAGTTCAGGCGCTTCAGCGACAAACGCCGTGTCTTCAGCGCTCCAGTAAATAATCACTTCGTAATGGATCATAATGCCTCTCCTAGTTTATATTTCAAAATGACATTTCTTATCTGTTTAACTTGATAGGGTTTAGCCTTTGAACTTCTTGGCTGCAAATTTAATATTTCCTCCACACCGCTTTTCGTAAAAATGTGATGACTGCCGCGAATTCTTTCATCGAATCCGAGCTTGACCAGAAGCCCCCGTAACTGCGTGAAGGAGATATTGGCATCGGATGCCCCACGCAAAATACGGTCAACCAAATCCTGATAACGGGACATGAATTATGTTTAAGCCTTTTCCAAAAGTATACCATAAATCTTAGGCCGCGGAGCCGGTGGCTTTTTGGTTGAGGAATGCCTTGTAGAGGACCTGGGAAAGCCGGGCGGCGGCGATGACGATGAGGCGCTCTTTACGGTAGCGCTCAATGGTGATGCCGGAGGGCGGCGCGCTGATGAGTTGCATGCTGGCTTGGCCGAAATCAACATCCGGCGCCATAAGGCTTCGGACCATTTGCCCGCCGGTTTCCTCGTTGACCGGAATAATGGCGGCTGTCCTGATGAGCGAAAGATAGGGGACCACTTGCACGGCGCCGCTGTCGGTGGTGTAAGCGGCTTCGGCCGGGAGATAGGCGCCATTCACCCGGATGGCGGCATCCAATGTAGTTTGATTGAGAATGCCCGAATAAGCGTATTTGATTTTAGCTTCTGCGGGAAACGGCTTGGAAACAAAGCCATCCACCTGGACTTCATTGCTGGATGAATCAATCAAGCGCGGGTAGACATAAAGCGCGTGAGGATTTTTGCGGTTTAAGGCTTCGAGCTCCGCTTCGAAATGGGCCAGAAGGGCTACAAGTGTCTTTCGATCCTGTCCGTCGACATTCAAAAACAAAGCCACGTGTTGAGTTTCACCGAGCCCTCCGGCAGCCTTGGCAAAAAGCTGCCCTGAAAGCGTATCTCTATCCGCTACCGCGGTCGAGGCGATCTGGACGGCGGGATCAACGGTAAACGTTGGGACGCTGACTTGAGCGATTCGGGCACCGGCTAGTGATGTTGACTTGCGGATTCTATCCTGGGGGATAGTCCAAAATCTGTTTCCTATACGGGCCATTCTAGATCCGTTGCTGGTCTCAAAAGTAGGGGAGACATACGCCATCCTAGCGCCCATGACAGGAATAGGCATGCCCTCCCGCCCTGCGGGAGAAACCGCTATGCCCGGCAGAAACGGAATCGCGGCTCCCGCATCCGCAAACCGCGCGCCGCGGATGGAGGGCAAGCGGCCGGCCTGGTAGGTGTCCATGAATCGGGGAATGAATTCATTTTCCCGTCCAAGACGCGCGCCCTCTTCGCCCGTGCCTATTGTGGCTTTTAGAATTTGTTCTGAGGCAGGGGTTTGTCCTGGAGGAAGGACAGTGCCGCGAGAATCCTCAACTTGAGATGCGGGTGCAACTTCCGGTAATGAAGGAGTCCCGTGTATTTCTTGAATCGCATCAAAGACCGCTTGGTGAGTCTTTGCCGCCTCACGCAATCTTTCAAGACGAAGTCGCTGATCAAGGTACTCTTGGCCGCCGCGGGCCGTTAATGCGTTGGCATATTGGGTACCCCATCCGGCTTGCAAGGCTAAACGGCGAATAGACTCTTGATTTTGATGCGGCAATTGCAACGACACCAACCGGATTCTGTTAAACATGGCTTCTAGGATTTTCATCTGAGTTTCCTGATCTTCAACTTGAGCCATCAAATCTCTGAAAGAATTTAAATCCAGACCAACCAGATCCATCAAAAACCGATTAATTGCTCCAATGCGTCCTCTTTTGGAGCTGTGCCAAAATTGCCACCACGACGGAAGATCTTCTCTTTGGCTTAAGATTTCCTGGAGGTACTCCATACGCTTGTCAGGATCCATCGAAGAAAAATCTTCCTTGAGTTTTTCCAGAGGAATATCAAGAGAGATATCAGGCGTAACTGAGACAGTGGCTTTAGCTGCCGTTTCTGCGGATTTTTCGAAAAGCCGGCTTATACGCGTCTCTTCTTTGGGGGTAAGGGGAGCATGAACTTTGGCAATAGCGTCTCTGACAGCCGCATTAACACGAATATCCGTGTAACGCGTACCATCTTCGATATATGTCCATTTAATTCTGCTGGCAGCTTCTATGATTTTTGAAAAATCTTCGGAGGGAATTTGGTCTTTGTTTTCTCTTAAAGCCTTTAGCAGCAAGATCACACTAGAATGATGCCTATATCCGTTTTCAAGAAGAGCTATGACAGCGGGAAGTAAATCAGGTTTCCAGCCCTTTTCTTTGATTCTGAATCTAATTGCACGAGCAATGGCTTTTCCGACAGCCGCATTAACACGGATATCCGTGTAACGCGTACCATATTCGATATATGTCCATTTAATTTTGCTGGCAGCTTGTATGATTTTCGAAAAATCTTTGGAGGGAATTTGGTCCCGGTTTTTCCTCAAAGCGTCCAGCAGTGAAATCACGCTCGAACTATCCACATATCCGCTTTGTAGAGGAGCGAGCCAGGTGGCCAGATGATTATCACTTTCTTCCTCCGCCATCCGCGCGGCATTAGAGGCGGATAATGGACGTTGGATAGTGGAAAGTGGATTTTTTTGAATTTCTGCACCCTCCATTCTCCGTTCTCCATCCTCCGGTTTTCTTTCCGCCATCCGCGCGGCGGCGGGGAATAAAACGGTTTGTTTTTCAAACTTCGTGTGCATCCATCTCGTTTCATGGCCGATGAGGACACGGACGTCCTGCCCGAGATTTTGATTCTGAATATTGGCTTCATTTTGGTATCGGCTGTTGAGAGCTTTGAGCTGATTTAAAGTGTCCTCCGAGATGTCGTCCAGGATTCTGAAAAGGGTCACATGGATGAGGTTTTTGGGGTATTTGGTGATTTTGTTTTGAAGAGCGGGATCACTATTTTTCACTTCCTCAATGGCCTGGCGGATGGCCGCTGTTTGACCGTCGTCCTCAAAAACAGCGATGACGGCCCCGTCCAGGCCGAATCGGATGCCTACCAGGCGGATGGCGTAGGGTTCTTGATCTTCGAATATCCCGGGAAGCAGATCATAAAACCCTCGCAGTTCGTCTTGCGTCCAACTCGGCGCATTTTCTTCCAGATCGACGGGCCTTAGGTCGCTGGCGGTGTATATATTGGCATGATAGGCATCGGACGGAACTTTGTAATAGTTAGTTCCTTCAGGGAGAACCTTTTCGATTTCATCGGCGACACTTCGCAATTGATGAACTAAATCTTCATTGTTGATTTCGATGTAAAGTGAATGAACATCCGCTTCCCTGGGAACCCAGAAACCGTTCTCATCCTTTTCAAAATTACGCCGCATCGCCGCTTGTTTTTGGGGATCAAAGATGAACGGCCCGGATGCTCCCTCCCGCGGCTTTAGCCCCTCAAAGTCGTCGTACATTTTATCGTAGAGACGCCGGAGCCCCTCACCGCTGTCCCCAGGGCCTGGGTCGCCCGCCTCCATGGCCTCCTGAGGGGACTGCTCCAGTATCTTTTCTATGGCCACTGCCGCATCCTGAACGGTCTTCATCGCCTCGGCTATATTTTCAAGGTTGGCGGTGTAAACCCTTCTGAGTAGGTGCACCCGGTCCTCGTGGGACAGCTGCGACAAAATTTCCCTAATCCTTTGGATATTGTTTTTCAAGGTAACAATCGGGTTTGCGGTGTCAGCGGGGTTTATGGAAAACATTCCAGATTCTGATTCCACAAACTCTGCTGTCTCTTCCATGGTTCGAACCGCCTGGGCAGATAATCCGGCGAAAGATTCTTTGAATTTTTCTTCATCAGCCAAAGCGGCAAGCAGATTTCTACGATTTTCCTGACCGGCGCTGATTAAATGGTCTTTACTGGTTTTAAGGGCATCGTGCATGAGGGTCAGGCTAATGCCATGGAGATCGGCTTCCATCATCCTCTTTACCCGCGGGGCAAAAGGCCCGCCATATGCTTCGACCGAATGAACAAGAACGGGCGAAAGCAAGGCATAGGCCTCCTCAACTAGGGGCTTTACCGCGGGCGCAAGCGCTTTTTGACCGGCAATAAAACCCTTTAAATCAAGAAGGGCGGACGCCAAAATCCCAACCATCCTGCGCAAGAAATCGCGTCGGGACGGGTCTTCCCCCGCCAGCCGGGCGCCTTCTGCCCGAATCTTTTGAAGAAATCCTCCTTGAATCATACCAACGCCGTAGATCCACTGAGCGCGGGCGTACACGGCCTCCATCGTTTTCTGAATCTCTTGCTCCTTGTCGAGGGCATCCTGAAGATTGAGAATTTCGGGATTGAGAAATGAGTCGAGCGATTTTACACCTTCCGGCCAGCCGGAAGCATCGAGTGATCCAACCGCTTGGGAAGCGGTCAGGCGCGTTATCAACGCGGCGGCACGAAGGCGTTTTTTGATCTTAGCCAAATAACCCTTTTCTTTTTGTCGCAGCAGCCGTTGAACTTGATCAACGATGAATGATTGGTCTTTTTCGTTCAGTTTTTGGAAATCCGACAAGCTGGCCAAATAACGGCGCAGCACACTCATTCTGCCGTTGAGATCTCTCAATTCGTTTTGACTCTGAATCACATTCGCGCACTTTTGGGTAAGCTTGGCAAGGCGTTTTTTCGCCGCCATGGCGGCTTCATAGGAGTTATTCGCCGCGGAGTTTCCCCTTGTTTGTAGGAACCTATCAATCTGTTGATCACGAAGCGGCCCATGTTCATGCCCGATCACGTCCAACGCAAGCCGGGATAGGCCGCGGCCGCTGTGAAGCAAGAGAAACCGGCCGGGCGCGCGGTAATAATCAAGCTCTCCATAAATCGGCACTCCGGCATAACCTATCAGTTCATACTGCCTGAGCGACATTTTTTCCCCGGTGGCCGGGTCTTTCTGAATTTTTGAAAATTCGCTCAAGCCTCCATACAAAATATCCGCCCGTAATCGGATAGTCTTAGTCTTTCCATCCTGGCGGATATCGATTGAAGCGATATCCGGCTTATGATCCTCGCGAAGGAGACGGTATTCGCCGTCATGATGATCAATCCTCCAGCCTTCGCTCGCAACAGGTCCTTGAGTGATTGACGGGGTTCCCTCGGCATCAAACTCTTCGGTGAAAGCGCGAACGGCTGTGGAATTTCGCAGATACACCACCAGGTCAATGTCCGCGTCATCGCCAAGTTCCGCGAGCGGGTCAAAAAAACTGCCTTGGGCGCGCGCGAAAAGGACGTCTTTCATGTCAATGGGGGATTGGGCCGAAGCAAGAATTTTGGGCAATTTTTCTTTAAGCGCTTCCACCACGGCGGTTGTGCGCGCTGTCATTTCCTCTCGCAGGGAATCATTGAGGGAGTCGAAAATCCAGTTGCGGCCAAGCTGTTCGGCGATTTGACTTTGATCCGGCCACGAAGCGTTTCCATCCGTTTCTGACACTATGAAAGATCCCGGTATAGCCGACCCCTCCAATAGGGCTTCGACAAGAAAAAGGGCTTCTGTTAATTCCGTTTGAAAATTCATCTCATACTTCGACAAATCAGCTGAATTTCGCCGGATAGGTCCGCTTAAATAGTTTTGGGCCAAGCTAAAAGCCTCCGCTGCCCGATCCATCTTCCGGGTAATGGAATCCGCTGTTTCGCCGGACTCAAGCTTTAAAGGCCAGAAGCCGAGGTGACGAAACGCGCCGGCTTCCCAAAACTCGAGAAGGCCAAAAGGGATTTTCCAATCCCCATTTAACCCGACATACCCATTCAATTGATCCGCAAAAGCCAGGACAGAAATAAGCTCCGCCAAGTTGTTTTCCCGGAAAAGCCTTTCCGCCAAATGCCGGTGGATAACCAGCCTTATGGAAGCCGCGCGTTTTTCAAAGGCAAAGAACCGGTCTGTAGAAAAAGAGGGGTCACTTTCCTGTCCCTCCACGATACGGATTTCAATGCCACGTCCATTCTCCAGAAGCCACTGAGTCGCCGGATCATCCGATACGGCTTGCCTAAAACCAGCGGCCTCGGCATCGCGGTCCCAGACTATTTTCTGAAAGCGGCGGGTCGTGTCGGAAAATGGGATCGCTGTGTCAGCCGCCTCAAAAAAAGTCGGTTCGTCCCGCGCGACCAGCGGTCTAACTTCGATATTTCGGACAGGAGGTCCGGCCTGATTCTCGTAAAGCGTTTTTTTACCATGTGTTACTGACTCCAGACGGCCCTCCGTGAATAAAAGTTTTAAGGAAAGAACGGATATCATCCCCGTTTCATTTGTGCCAAAAGCTTTGTCGGTTCTTTCAACATAACGTTCAACCGTTGTAGTGTGAGGGGCGCCATTACGATCCCGGTATTCGATTCTGACGTGTCCACTTGGCGCGTGCATCTCGATTTGGCCCCATAAATCCCCGGCCATGCGTGCGCCCGAAACCCGGACGGCGGGCAACAACGCCGAAACCTCCGACCGGTAAAATTCGTCTATTTCCCTTATGAGCGAGAGGGTTGCCCGCCACTCCGGCTCGTCCTCTCCGGGGGCAAGATTTGCGAAGTCCCGACTGTCCCAGACAAAACCGACACGTTCTTTGTGCAGAATGTCCCGGATTAAGGCAGGGTCAAGATAAAAAGGCTTTTGGAACACTTCGTTCTCACCCAAATAAACAATCACCGCGCGGCTTCTTGCAATTTTTGGTTCGCGAAGGAGAGAAACCACCGGGTTGTCGTAAGCGCTTCTATAAAGCTTTTCTACCCTTTCAATCTCCTGGCCGTTCGGAACCAGTATTGATATTTCACGCCCATTGATTTTTTTCTTCTTGAAATCACGAACCATATCTTTCAGCGCCGACTTCCCCTGGTCCACGCTGTTGTTTTTTCCGCCGTATCTCTTTCGTCCGAAGTCATGAATGAGAAGAGGGAAATCAGACGGATCGTCCCCAAGTTTAAATCGGCTCTCAATAACGGCACCGCCGTAAAACAATCTCGAGACCAGCTGAGAAATGATGGGGTCCATTACGCGGTTTGTCGCCAACAACAACCGGTCTCCGTGTGACCGGCCATTCAGCCATGAAAAAACACTTTGTTCGTACACATCCAGAAATTTCCTGTCAACACCCGCCTTCTCTATTTGGGATCGCTCCGCCCGGCTCAAATAACGCGGCTGTAACCGCCCCGCGTCACCTATAAAAATCACCTTGCCGGGACTCGTCTTGACCCCGGCCTTTAAATACTTGAGCGGGAGCAAGACCTCGGGAACGCTCATTTGGCCGGCATCGAGAACAATAACGGCGTCAAAAATGCGACCCCTATCATCGAACCTGAATACCTTCTCTTCAGTTATTCCCTCGGCAGTGCCCGCGATGGCGAATCCACGAGTTTTATCGCCCTGACGCCGGATAAATTCTTCGACCGCGGATCGCTTCTCTGCCCAAATTGCTGCGGTTTTACCGCTCAACGGTCTGTCATAAGACGGCCCCACGCGCAAAAAAGGGACGCTGGGGTCGTTGACAAGTTCGTCGATTGAACGATTTAAACTATCTGATGAGGAAGAAACAATCAGCACGTTCTTTTTTCTCTCAACCGCCTGGCGGACCATTTCCCTGAGAACCGGCGCTTGCCCCTGCCCGTTAACCGTGCCGATGAACAACACTTCCGTTGAGTTCATCGACCAATCAACCGCGCGCCTGTACGACTCATCCTGGCGAAGCGCCCAATCATGGTAAGTAGAGGTTGACGATTGGCCGGCGGGACTCAACGGCAAAAGTCCGAAAAGCCTGTCAAGCACAAGCGATCCCGTTTTCTGATGGTTGGTGGCTTGAAGTTTGTCGAGCACCGCGCGGAGAATGGCGATTTCTTTGTCTATCGACGAGTTATCGGCTATTTTTATTTTGAGAACTCCCGTGGCGGGAATAAAAGTGCCTACTTTAAGAGGAGGGTTCAATATAAGGATCCCTTTTTGAGAATCGACCGCCTTTATTTCAAATGCCGTATCAACGCCGTCAATCTGAATTTTCTGATTCGGGAAAAAATCAAACGGGTTTTCCGGAACTGGCTGAACGCGGCATGATTCAAATTCAGCCAAATTAGTTTCCAAACGGAGTTCCCTTACAAGCCGGTAGGGGATAAGAACGTGCTCCGGGCGGGTCTGTTTTCGGGTTTCCAAAACCAGCAGATAGGCCTCTAAACGCTCCGCCAAAGAGGGGTCGGGTATCAAGGGATTGTTCGGGTTATAAGGGGCGTCATGAGATCCCGTTTTACCCGCCTCCCTTGAGGCCTGAATCCACCTGGCAATACAATTCCCAACATCGTCTCTCAATAAGGCTTGACGTAAAAATGACTCATCGATTAAATCCCCCTTAAATGTCCGCCGAATAAATGAAAAAGGCAAAAGGTGCGTCTTGAACAGCAAGGCCGCGGTTTCTTCGTGGAGCCCTCCCTCACGATAGCCGCCCGCCAAATCAACCAGCTTTTTTGAAATGCTCTGCAACACGCCGTCAGATAATAAAAGAGATCGAATGGCGTCCGTCTCTTCCTCCGTGAACACGCCTTCTTGGTGGAGGAGACTGAGAGATCCTTCCCGAAGCCTGACAAGCGCTATTGCCGCGTCATGGGCTAAGGGCGGCGCAAGACTCTGACTTAAAAGGGCCGTTAAATCATCGACAAATTTCTTCTCGGTAGGATACAAATCGCGGGTCATTTGCCCCAAACCTTCGTCTATTCGGGGATATCCCAAGGGCCGGGTCTGGGAAGCGGAGGGTCGTAGTACGGGGCCGATCCATTCGGGTTTTGGCGGCTCTCTTTTTCTCCAATGGTTTAAAGCCATTTCGATCCCTTCGACGACCGCTGTTCCCACGCTCTTTCCTTTAAGATAGTTCTCAAAAAATTCCGCGGCTCCATCATCCCGAAGAATTTTTAAAGCCGCGACAGCCCAAAAAGACACTTCTTCCAAGAAATCATTTTTTTCACTATAACTGCGGAACCCTCGCGCGAACTCCCTTAAGATCTCAATCCACCTCTCACGAAAAACAGGCTCCAGTCGGTGAACGGAAAAAAGGATGGCGCACGACTTTATCAGCTGAAGCCGAAGAGAGGGTTTTAGAAAAAAACCCCTAAGATAGATGTAGACACGCGGCAATAAATCCGTGACACCCAGCCTGGCCAGAGCAATGGCTGTCTCGCCCAGGAATTCTTCATCCGCCGAGAGAGATTGTAGGGCCGGCTCAGCCTCCTCCAGCAACCACTCCCCGGCGATTTCTATGGCCAACAGACGCGCCTCGGACGGAGTGAACGGTGAATTCAAAAGTCGTATAATAGTCGGCGCCGCCTCGCGCAGATCCAGACCCTTGACCGCGGCAAGCGCCTCGATTAAAACTCTTTCGTCGCCGCTCTGCAGCGCGGACAAAATAATGTCCTTCCCTTCAGGCAAATCCTTGAAAAAAGCAAGGCCGCGAATGACAGCCACCGTCGTCCGGGCGTCTCCGACCGACGCCAGCAAGCGAATACGGGGGAGTATTTCGCTGACGCCCATCTTAGTCAGCGTGCCGATGGCTGTGGGGTAGGCCCAAAGCTCGTCGCCTTTCAAGTACGTCTCCATTACCTCCCGGACGGCCGCCGGATCCGGAATATCCGCCAACGCTTCCAAAATCATGGGTTTCAAAACAAAATCCGTATCCTCCCGCGAGAGAATATCTTGAAACACGCCCACGAGGCGCGCGTCCCGCAGCTCCCTCAGCTCTTTCACGAGTTTTGAGGCCAGTGGCGACGGAGCGCGATTCATCAAAGCTTTTACCCCATCATGAATATCATTGGCGCTCAGATTTTTCCAAATACTCTTGGCCTTTTCACTGACTCCTTTTATCCGCAAAGCGATCAAAAGCACCCAAATAACCATCGCCTTGTCTTTTTCCAATGGAAGCCTGTGGTCAAGAACCGCCGCTTTTTCATCTGGACCGGCGGCCCTCTGAAAAGCGTGCATCAAACCGACGGCTTGACGTTTCTGAAATTCCTCCTCCCGCTGGGCCTGAATCTGAATCAAGCGTTTTTGCGCCAAAGGAAACCCCCGCAGCAGGCCTGATGTCACGCCGTCCGTTTCAAAACTTTTTTTCACCAGAAGCCTGAATTCAATCGCGGCCGACTCAACCGCTTCCAGAATGCTCTCGATTTCACTAAGCGGGCGGTTCTCATTTTTAGGATCCGTCAGTTCATAAATATCCAAAAGACCCATTTGTCTTAATGTTGTTTGCTTTTCCGCCACAAAACTCCACAAACGTGAATCTAAACGAGAAAGGCCTAAGACGGATGCGCGGATCCGCCGAAATGCCTTATGTTTGGCATGATCCACAGTTATCTCATCGGAAAGCCCCTCCGAGTGAAACGCCTCATTCTTGGAAGGACTGACGTCGGACAACTTATTCAGCCACTCGTAGGCATTTCTCAAGCTTTGACCCGCCAGGCTCATGGTATTTTGATATTTTTCCAAATCAGAAGGATCTTTAAATATAAGCTCAGGTCCTTTCAGAGGAACACCGTCCTTGACCCAAAGCGTATACTGGGCCCCCCGTTCGCCCGCCAATGTCATGATACCCATCTCAATGAGGTCCGCAGAAATCTTAAGGGTGGCGGGTTTTCCTTTAACGGAAATTGTGATTTCTCCCAATTCGGGACGGTATTGGTCATCTCCCGGTTTCCAATTTTTCTTGCGGCGATTGTAGGTCGGTAGTTCCGACCCTTCATAAACAACGACGAGATCAATGTCGGTCGGAGGTGTTCCGGAGTCTTCAAAAAAACTGCCTATGGCCCGAATCGCGATCGCTTTTCTCATGTTGATATCCAGCGACCCTTCCGCAATCGCCTTTTTCAACAAGTTTAGAACGGCCTCAAGACGCTCCACCCTGACCCTCCGGCTTTCATTGTCAATATTTTCGGTCAAGGCCGCCTGAGAAGGCAGTTGTAAAATCTCTTCCGCCTCATTAAAATCAGCGGTTATTGGGAACGACGGTTGAACCGGGTAATGTCTAAAAACATTAATGTCATTCAAATCCTGCGTTTGGATCAAAGTGGGCTGAACGCTTCCTGTCCAGGCGCCCGGCCACAATTCGCCCTCCCATGAGGCCACCGCGTTTAAGAAAATTCTCTCATTGTCCTGAGAAACAACCGAGTCCGCCGCGCGGCGTGCCATTTGAACCAAATGCCAGGCGTTTTTGGCTAACTCCATGAGCTGATCCCATGTCTCGACTTTTTCGCCGTCAAAGCCAAACGCCACGGCATCTTCCCGCCAACGACGAATATCTTCAGTTGTAATCTGCCTCTGTCCCGATTCAAGATACCGAGCGTGATCCAAACGGTTTTTTATAAACGTCAAAGCTAAAACCAGTGCCTGCCTCTCGGATTTCATCGCCTTAAAAAAATCTTCGTGGATAAAGACCGCTCCTTCCGTTGACCAGAAACTCCACTCAGAAGTATTTTTAACACCGATGGATTCCAATAAATCCGGCGGCGGCGCGTTTTTTAGAATATAAATCTTTGATAGATCAGCCTGAAAAGGGCTGTCGGAAATGCCCTTGAGCCGATCATTCATCTCCGTTTCCATATTCAGGAAAACAGTTTTTTCAACATCGTTCAGATGATTGGCGGCAACCACCTGTAAACGGTAACGCCTCATTTCCTGAACGCTCTGCGCCGTGCTCATAAGAAATCTTTCCGCAGAAACCTCCGCCAGCCGCGCGGCGGTGTTTTCGGAAGCCGGAGGCGTTATGCGTATTCTCAGACTTGTCCTTAAAAACGCGTCAACTTGGTTGGCATCCTCCAGATCGCTTTCCGGCGCTTCAGGGTTTGCCCGCCGTTCTTTAGCTATTTGTTCTAGTTCCGCCTGGCGATCAACAGCCCCAAACGCTGTTTTTTTCCGAACCCCATCGATGTAAATACGATTTCCAACCTGATGATAATAAAGCCTGTAATGGCCCTTAGTGCCTCCACCAAAAGCAAAATCCCGTAACGGGTAAAGCTCTTTCCGTTTGGGGTCGCCGGAAACACCGCGAAGAAGTTTAAGAATCACCCGTCTCACATCCTGCGACTGGCTGCCTAGCTGAGCTAACTCGTTGATCTCAGTAAAGGCCCTTCTGGTGAACCTAAGCTGAAAAGAAGTTTCAACGGCTTCTTCGGCAGCGCCGACATAGATAGCGGTGACGTTGTCCTCAGTAGAGCTTATAATGCCGAGATCAATCAAATCACCAATCCTCACCTCTTCTTCGTCAGCCGAGTCCAAAGACAGTAGCGCTTTTGCCAGTGAGAACACGCCATTATTAAGATATGGGGTTTCACCTCTCTCGTTAAAATCACGAATTCTCTGAAATGAAGCCAAAAACCCTTTTCTTGACAAGCCTGGTTGGAAAATTAACACAGATATTCCGGGCAGTGAACGAAAGGATTCAACCAGCGCTTGATGCAGAGAACTGCCCGTATCAATCGGCAAACGCTTTCCCTCGCCGGATCTGTAATGAAAAACCGGCCGACCTTCTTGAACCGCGGCATAGACGGAAACATCAACGCTCTCATATTCTCGCCACAGGCTTTGCACAAAACTATACAGAATGGACTGGGGCGAAGCCTGATTTTTTTCCCAAGAAGTGATAGCCTTTTCAGCCTCTTCTCTATCACGGCGGCGGTTGTAATTGTCGATAAAAAGAGGATTTGCAGCGTTATCACGCTGGTAGATGGCCGTGAGGAGCAATCTGCCTTGAGAATCAAAAATAAAGATAATCTTATCCAGATTCTGAAGAGTATATGCCTCTCTAGCCCGAGAGTTGAGCGACAGTTCAAAGGCACGGAAGGGCCTTTCCGGGAAATCATGGAGACCTACTCTATTAGTCAAAAATGTTTGAAAAGGCTTCGGAATCGTGCGAATTGTCTGCAAGACCGAACTTGGGGAGGCGAAAAGTGATTTAAGCAAACCGGCAATATCCGGTTCGCTTTCGGACGATGTGTAAGACCATTTTTGCAGGTATTCATAATGAATATCATTGATATCGGCGGCGGAAATAAAGAAAGGTTTATCGGCAAAGATACGGTAACCTTGTTCCGCCATCCGGGCGCCCCTACCGTTTAAAAGTGAAGATAAAACACCGAAAAAGTGTTTTTTGCCCCGGATTTCGGCCGAAGAGCCTGAGGTGGATTTGAGATGCCCTAGCAATGGGCCCAAAACAATGCGGGGATCATAACCATCTTGGATGAGATGTATGGCTCCGTCCAACTGACCCCGTGAAATGGTAAACCAATTGCCTTTTTGAGCCGCGATCCTTAACCGGACGAGCCTACTCACGAGAGTTCGCTTTTGGCGCGCGGTTATTTTTGATTTAGGCAAATTTTCTATCCCGATTAAGTCGCCGGTATAAGCATTCAACCGGTAGATTTTACGTTCTTTAACCAAAATAAAATAATCGCTATCCATGATAGGATCGTAACCGCTCCATTCGATCAGGTCCTTATTCGAAACACTTGCCAGTTTCATTATTTTGAGGAGAATAAACTCCGCCCAAAGATTTTCTTCATTTAACATCTTTCCGTCGGAAATCCGAAACCGATTGCCGGAAAGCCGAAGCAAGAAATGGTTGATCGCGTCTCTCTGGACTATTCGCTTATATTCGGCTGTCACAATTCGTTCTATTTCTGGAAAACTTGCGGAGGCAAGAATATCTTGCGCGGCTTTTTCAGTATTATTTTCCAATGGGAGGTTGTCAATTTTTGCGGCTATGGGATGAGGCTTCCGGCTTAAATAACGGACATATTGCACGGGAATGGCTACCCCGACGGTTAAAACAGTCGCCAATAGACCGGCAAAGAACGCTTTTCGCCATTGGACAGGAACGTTTAAGGCAGTTGTATTTGAAGGTTCGTCGTCTTCGCTCTTAACTGCCATCCTCGCTCCCCGAGGCGCCGCAGACGCGGAGTAGGAGTCCGCCGGCGCATTGTGGCGGCCGGCGGATGGGGCTGAGCCAAGATTCCTCCCCGCCACAAAGCTCTGGCGGGTCGGAATGACAGGGGGAGAGACGATCTCTAGACTGTCCGAAATGGGAAAATAATGCATCGCTTCCTGAACCTGCCTGTCGCTCAATCGCGCGCCGACGGTTTCGGCATAGAGGGGTACGGACAGGCGGCCGGCGGCCCACTCGGGGCGCAGGGTGCTGACTTCGACTTTTTTGATGTCTTTTTTGATTTCGGAGAGCAGGAGTTTTTCGTACTTCTTTTGATTGGTTTCGGAGGTGACGTTTGGGGTCAGGACGGCGTAGGAATAGCCTTTTTCTTTCATGAGTTCCTTTAAATGCCGGCTGTGATAGCCGCCGGTGATGAGGACGACGGTTTTTTGTTTTTCCCGCGCGAGGATGTTTTCCATGTTTCGCATGAAGGCCAGGTCGCGTTGGTCGACGGACTCATAGAACGCCTTGAGTGATTTTTTGCCTTCTTCCAGGAGCGGCTCAAGGGGGACCAGGTCGTCAAATCTGCCGTTGTCGAGCAGTTTCCGGTTGATGAAAGCCAATGTGCTTTCCGTAGCGTAGTCCGGCTCGTTGACTTCGAAGAGCCGGAATTCGCGGCTGGTCATTTGAATGCGGTAGGCTGAATCCAAAAGGGACAAATAGCGGTCGATACAGCGGATGAGGCGGGCGTCTTCATTTGTCATTCCGATCCCCTCGACTTTACTCGGGATAAACTCCGGCGCTTGCGCCGTAGTCGAGGAATCAACACCTACTTGATCCCTCGGCTGCGCTCGGGATGACAGGGCGGTTGTTTGGGATGACAGCAGGGCGAGGTAGACTCTGTCTTCCAGTTTTTCCAGCTCATCCAGCGTTTGGTCAAAGTTGATTTCGGAGAATTCTCTCAAGTAGTCGCCATATTGCAAAAGATTGGGATATTTTTTGAGATCGATTTTCTTTTTGTTGGCGCTATTAAAAGTGTTTTGGAAGAGGGTAAATTGAGAAAGGCGAGCGTCTGGCTTGTCATCTCGAGGAGCGTTAGCGACGAGAGATCTTGTTTTTGATGGGATTGTTTTTGATGAGATTTCTCGGTCGCCACGGCGACCTCGAAATGACAGGGGGGAGCGGGACAGCTCCTCTAAAAGTGCCGTGCGCTCCAAATTAACCAAATCAAAATCAATCGTGTTTTCCATTTCCCGCAGCGCTCGCAGCTTGCGCATGCCCGGAAGATCGGATAGATCGACGTTATGGGATTGGGCGAGATCGAGGAGATGCGTCATCCCCGAATGTTTTGATCGGGGATCGGCTTGATCCCTCGGCTGCGCTCGGGATGACAGGGTGGTTGTTTGGGATGACAGGGTGGTTGTTTGGGATGACAAAATGTCTTCATACTCCAACAATTTCTTAGGATAGTACTGTTTTTTTAGTTTTTCGAGGCTGCGGTGGATTTGCGCGAGATAATTCAAAATCGCCTCGCGCTTATCAGCCAGTTCCGCGTAGCTTTTGACGCTTTCGCGGTAGAGGGGCATATCTTCCAGGCCCATGAGCTTCATGGGGCGGTCAGAAGTAAGATTCAGGTATTCTTCGCCGGCGATTTGACCTTCCACCAAAAGATGCTTGGCCGCGCGGCGCGTGGCTTGAGGCGAGGCGATCTTCTTTAAGGGTGTGAGCGAACCATCCACCGGGGAACCCGCTTCCACCAGCACCAAGGAAACATCGTATTTGGCCATAAGGGCGTCCAGCGTCCGCGAGAGATTTTCCTGCCCGGAAAGATTGGAATGCGCGTCCTGGATGTGAATAATAAAAGTGTCTTTGGAGCCTTGGTGTATTTCCTTGAGCGAGCAGAAATTAAGAGGAGCCTCGAAGCGGGAAGGGTCCTGGAAAATCGGCTTAATGGAAGGAGGGGTCTCGATGGACCCAGCCGCATGAGACAGCTCCGCCGTCAGAAAGGCGAAAACAAGAAAAGACGATATCGCTTTTATAAAGTGAGTATTCTTCATGGGTTATATTACTGTAAAGTATGCCCGACTATTCCTTGAAAAACAAGGGCATGGTAGAATACCCGCCTATGGCTCAAACCATTAAAAAACTGAGTGAATTCGGCGAGGGGTTTCGCCATCACCATGAGAATTACCAGGCCCAGGATATAGCCGCCATCCGGGAGACAGGGGGGGTGCTGGAAGCGGGGGGGCTGGCCTTTCATTTTCCCGAACACTTCGGGTTTTGCTATGGGGTGGATAAGGCTATCGACATGGTTTTTGAGACTTGCTCCCGTTTTTCCGCCAAAGAGCGCGGCGGACACGTCCGGACTATTTATCTTACTGATCAACTAATTCACAATCCCTACATCAACGGTAAATTGAAAGAAAAAGGGGTTCGGTACCTGAAAAGAGACGCCGACCATCTCTTGGAATGTGAAGGGTTGAAGCCGGAGGATGTGGTAGTGGTCTCGGCATTTGGCACCGACTTTCGGGATATCGAGCGCCTGCGCGCCAAAAACGTAACCATTGTGGATTCCACCTGTGGCGCCATCATCAATGTTTGGAAGCGGGTGGAACGCTACGCCAAGGATGGGTTCACGACGATTATGCACGGCAAGCGCAATCATGAAGAAACCCGCGCGACGGTGTCCCAGGCCGTGAAAGAAGGAGGCTCTTATATTACGATCGAGAATAAAGAAGAGGCACTAGAACTTGCCGGCCGGATTCGAAAAGAAATGAAAGAAGAAGACTGTCAAATGGGCATGGCCAATCAAACTACCATGCTTAAAGGGGAGTCGCTGGAGATTCAAAAACTTTTGCGCGCCGCCTTTGTAGAGCGTTTTGGGGAGGAAGAAACTAAAAAACGCTTCCGGAGTTTTGACACTATTTGCGGCGCCACTCAAGACCGCCAAGACGCCTTAAGAAAACTCCTCGAGAAAAAACTCGATTTGTTGCTGATCGTCGGCGGTTTTAATAGTTCCAATACCGGCCACCTAGCGGAAATCTCCGTGGGACGCATGCCGTTTTACCATATCGAAGGGCCGGATGATCTTTTATCCAAAGAGGCGATTCGTGCCAGGGACCCAAAAACCGGCGCCATCAAAGTCTATCAAAATTGGCTGGAGGACGATCCTTCGACTCGCCGCGAAAGGGCGGCTCGCTCAGGATTTCGTCCCGCGGGCGGGCCCGCGGGACTCAACATCGGCATCACCTCCGGCGCTTCCACTCCGGATGTTACCCTTGTTGAGATCATTCAAAAAATAGGCAAAATATCAGAAAGTAGTACTTGACTACATTCCTACAATCCTGTATTCTTTAGACAGGAGATAAAAATGATTATCAGCAAAGTCCTATCCAAGCATCAAGTCACCCTGCCGAACCAGGCCGTCAAAGCGTTACATCTTCATAAAGGTGATTTATTGAAGTGTGAGATTAAAAAAGGCGAGATCCGTTTCAAACCCGTTACGGTTGAAGAAACCTTTACCGAAGAAGAACTGGATCGCATGGAAAAGCTGGCTAAGGATCCCAAAAATAAGGGTAAAATTTTTGACGATGTCCAGGGAGCGCTTAAGTACCTGGACAGCCTTAAATGAGACGGCTTGAATTCAAGAATTCTTTCACCCGTTTTTACAAGCTACTTTCTTCCGAAGATCAAATAAGAACCGATAAAGCCATACAATTTTTGATGGCCTCTCTGGAAGCCGGCCATTTGCGGCATGGATTAGGCATAAAAAAACTAAGAGGAGATATCTGGCAGATACGGGTAGATAGCCGGATACGCGTTTGTTTTAAAGCGGAAAATAATGTTGTCCGACTCATTCTCGTTGGCAATCATGAAGACATTCGGAATTTTCTGAAGAATATATAACCTAAGAAGATCGTCTCTCCTATCAAGTAATAAATCACCCAATTCATCCCGCCGGATCCGGCGCCGTAGCTGTGAAGGCCGCGGCCCAGGACGAAATTCACGCCGTACCAGGTCATCAGCACCACCAAAAATCCGAGCACCGAAGCGATCGCCAGATAAAAATGGCTTATTTTTTTGGCGAATTTTAAATGAATCACGATGAGATAGGCGAGTGTCGTGATGAGCGCCCAGGTTTCCTTGGGATCCCAGCCCCAGAACCGCCCCCAGGACTCGTTGGCCCAGACGCCGCCGAGCACTGTTCCCGTTCCGATGAGAATCGTTCCCAGTTGTATAATCCGGTAAATCAGGTCCGCGGATTCTTCCTCGGTTCGCGGCGTCAATTTCCCGAAAGCGTTTAAGAATAAATGCCGATGGCCCAGCGCCATGGCCAGCCCGAAAGCGCCGTAGCTGGAAACCACTGTCATCACGTGAACGGAAAGCCAGTAGTTGCTTCTTAAAACCGGTACCAACACATCGAGGCTAGGGTCTAGCGGCAGAAGATTGGCATACAGCATGACCAAGCCGCTGGCCGCAGAGCCAGCGACGAGAGGAAGGGTGTTTTTGCGTAGCCACGCAAAGCCCAGCGCGAAGGCCACCAAGGCCCAGTTCATGAAAATCATCGACTCATACATGTTGGAAACAGGGGGGCGTTGGAGGATGAAAACGCGCGCTACGATTCCCGCAGTGTGCGCGATGAGAGCCAGCCCCAAAAAGAGCAAGAGGACTTTTTTTCTTTTAAAAAAACCCAATAGAAAAACGAGAAAATAAAAAACGGCAGCGAGTTCAAAAGGTTTAAAGCGATTGACTAAAACTTCAACGGTTAATGCTGACGGTCGGATCGTTTCAGCGCTCGGAACCGGTTGAGGAGACGTTCCTTGGATCAATTTTTCAACGGTGACGTACTGGGTGTACAGAAGCTCGGCTTTTTGTTCGAGCTTTGACGGCCGCTCGTCTTTGTCCCGTTTTTTCTTGGCGCTTTGCACCAATACCCCTATTTTTCCTAGGCGCGGCCGAATATCTTGGGATGAAAAATAACGCTTTTCCACGGGCATACCCAAATGGGATTTCAGTTCTTCAAAATCAAGCCGTATCCACTCCAGATTTTCAGTTTTTGATGGGTTTTGAGAAAGGTCTTTGACCAGAGAACCGGCCGATTGGCCCCGCCAGTTTTCCGATCCGGCCACTAAACGCAAGGTTTGCCGCGCGAAAGAATCAAAAGGCTTCACGCGGCCATTGTGCCGGACGGGATCTTGAGACGAGCAACCGGCCAGTAAAAGACAGGCCAGAACGATAGCGGCGGTCGACCCATTTTTGAAAAAAGGATGGAGATAAAAGAGAAGAATCACGCCTATGAGGATAACCAAAGCGCCCGAATAAATAAAGACAATACCGGGGTTTTTGGCGACGCTGAAAACAGAAGCCTCTCCGAGCTCGGGGGACAAAATATAAGACGCTTGAAACACCCGCCAGCCTTTATAGTCCAGCGGTTCATTCATTTTGATCGTGCGGTCCAGCGTCACACCGGCCTGCCCATCTCGCAGGACTACGTCGCTTTCAAATGAAGCCGGATTGGTCGTGCCGGGGTAGTCGACTTTACGGAAGTCTTTCAAAGTCAGCGAAAAAGGAAGTGTTTGACTGACGGGACGCGAGCCCTCCGTTTCTATTTTGCCGATGGTTTTGGTGATTCGCGCGCGAGCGAAAGTTTTTTTCACGTCCAGCGTCATGTCCATCCAGCCGGTTTGGATTTTTTGCCCGGCCGTTAAGTCTCCGGTTGCGGTTCCTCTGGAAGAGCGGGACACGTAGGACCAGCGGCCTTCTTTAAACAAAAAAGTGAATCCGGGGGCTTCCGGCTCAGCGAGGTCATCAGGCGCCGGCACTTCCAAAAAAACTCCCAGATCAAAAATATTATTGGACGGCCCACCCCGGAGGGAAGGAAAGTGGGGAAACAAAAAGAACTTGGTGTGCCGCTCTACACGCCCACGATCGTCAACGACTTCAAACTCAGCGGCCGGGTTGAAGCGCACTGTATCGGCCGCGTTGATCAGCGTTTTGTTCTCAATCTTGGCGCTTGGGTAATACCGAATATTGCGGATCTTGAGGCCGGTATTTTCCAGGGGGACATCGGTCGATTCTTTCAGTGGAATGGGGTAAATCTTCCCCGCATACCCAATCTTCAGAAGGGGCACGGCCGGAACCGTTTTTAATTCAAACCGCGCCGGCCCGATCTGTTTTGTCGCCGAATGGGGATTATCCGGATCATTCGCAATCAGCATGAACGGTTGGTCCATCCCCGCCATTTCGCTGGAAAGTGTCGCCTCAATGGCCGGATTGAAAGGCCCGTTTTCCGCTCCCTCCGTCAGCGTTTTTGTCTCAAACCGCTGGAGAAGGATGCGGTTTTTTTCCTTATTTTCAAAAAGCGTCATCTGACCTTCAACGCCGGTGGCGCGCGCCAAGAAAGCGCCAAAAAGAAGGATGAGGATGCCGATGTGAGTGACGACAAAACCGGTGTGGTGTTTTTTGTAAGGGTAGCGGGAGACCGCGGCGCAGAAAATATTGAGCGCGAAAAAGCCTAAAAAGACATCAAACCAGATACTTTGATAAAAATGCCGCTGCGCGAAAGGAGTGCCATAGGCGGACTCCAGCCACGTCGAGACGGTCAAAATCAACGCGAGTGACCCGATCAGAAAAAGGGCAAATCGAAGGGAACCGAAAAATTTCACTAAAAACATAAGTCCGCATTATAGCATACCCGTCATCCCAAGCGCCCCCATGTCATTCCGAGCGTAGCCGAGGAATCAACCCTCACTTGATCCCTCGGCTTCGCTCGGGATGACAGAAAATGACAGGGGGGGGGCTGAAATGACAGGGGGGGCTTGAATTTTGTCTTACTGTAGTGTATATTTTTGATAGGAATAGTTAAAACTTAGTAAAGAAAATAGGATAATGAATAAGCTAAAAAACCCTCAGCGCATGCTTTATAAGGCACTATCAATACTTATCTTAGGAGCTTTTTTAGTCCAGCAGATAGGGTTTGCTTTGCCCAGTGGAATCAATGTGGTTTCGGGAGAGGTGACGATAGACACCTCCCAGGAGAATAATCTGGTCATTACCGCCTCCGACAAAGCCATTATTGAGTTTGATTCTTTCTCGATTGCCGCCAACGAAGTCGTGCGTTTTGTCCAACCCATCGATTCGGCCAGTGTTCTAGGGCGTGTGACCGGGGGCTCTTCTTCCGAAATATTCGGATCGTTATTCGCTAACGGCCAATTTATTCTTGTGAATTCCAACGGGATCAATTTTCATGAAGGCGCCAATATCCAAGTCAGCTCACTCATCGCCTCGACACTGGATATCCAAAACGCGCTTTACCTGGAAAACCAACTGACGTTTGAAAAAGAAGCCGGCTCCAACCCCGGCGCGATTTTGAACGAAGCCAATATTTCCGCGCAAACGATAGCGCTGTTATCGGAGTCCATTGTCAATCGCGGCACGCTGAACGCGTATTTGGGATCGGTGGTTCTCGGGGTGGGTGAGAAGCAGGTTCTCAGTTTCAGCGAAAACGGTTTGGTGAATCTGGTCGTAGAACGCGGGTTGGAACACAAAGTCAGTGATGATTCTTCCATTCAAAATGAAGGAACGATCAAAGCCGACGGCGGCAAAATCGTGATCACCGCTAAAACACTGAATGACACCATGGACACGCTGATCAACAACGACGGTTTGATTCAGGCCAGCCGCGCGGTGGAAAAAGACGGCGTCATTTATTTCGTTTCCAACGGGGCCAATGTGAATACGGCCACCGGTATTTTACGTTCATCCATTTTGGATGAAAGAGGCTACACGTTTAGAACGATAGGCGCTATCGACGGCGGACTGGACGCTTATGGACGCGTTATCGCCGGTAAGGCATTTTATGAAAATTTGGACGGAGCCGCGAATATCAGCGGAAGTATTGGCTCCGATCAGTCGGATACGGGAGACCTTATCGCCACCGGCAATATCACGCTTACGGCCGACGGCATTGATTTTATCGCCGATAGCGATCTTGATGGTACAGGCGTATTCACGATGAATAGCGGTGTTTCGATCACCGGAGGCGGAAACAGTTTGACCATCGCGGGAGCGACCGGCACTTTGCGGGCCATCTCCGGAATCACGACTTTAGGGCTTTACGGTTCGCAGAACGGGGTTACCGCCACGTTTACGGCCAACAATGATATCACGACTACCGGGGTGTTGACGGTGGGTTATGACACCGACGGCGCCGCCTCGGCGATTGATTTGGTCATGGGTTCCAATACGCTGACTACGGGTGGTCTCAGTGTTGGTTATGGCTCGATGAATAGCGGCGGCACTGACTCCGGCACATGGGATATCAACGGCAATGTCACGGTTGAAGACGGCGCCGCCAACGCGCGCTTGCTAAAAGCTACATCAGGCAGCATGTTTGTGTCCGGTAACTTTACGGTTGGGGCCAGCGAGGCTACTTTTACGCATAATAGCGGGACGATTAACTTTGACGGATCCGGAACCCAAAATTTGGATTCGGATGCTCAGGTATTCAACAACATCACGCACTCCGGATCCGGCACGCTGCAGCTTGCGACGAACAACCTGACCGGTGTGACCGGGAGCTTCACCAACTCCGCCGGCACGTTTTATTTGAATGGAAAAAATTTTGGTTTCGACGCCTCCCGCGCTTTTTCCAACGCCGACGGCGCGACGATTCGCCTGAAAGCGGCGGAGACTTTGACGAACGTTGCCAGTTTTGACACCGATTCGGGAACGGTGGAGTATGTCGGAAACGGGGACGGCAGTTCGGTGCAGTTGAAAGATTTCAGCGCGCTTAGCACGGATTATTACAATTTGACGATCAACGGCAGCTCTGCCAGCGACACGTTTACCGTTGGCGCAAGCACCCAAAAGGACATCGCCGGGGCGTTCACCGTTACCAGCGGCACTTACAACGGCGCCGGCAACACGACGGTTACCGGCCTGACCACGGTCAATGGCGGAACTTATTCCAGTGGTGTCGGCACGCAAACGTTCAATGGCGGCCTGACCTTATCATCCGGGGCATTTTCCTCGACGGTGGCAACGGATGTGAACGGGGCGTTGACCATCAGCGGCGGCACTTTTACCGCTCCGGCGCTCGGAACGTCTTTCACTGTTTCAGGAAACTTTGACCACTCGGGCGGAACGTTTACCGCCAACGGCGGAACATTGACCTTGGATGGAACCAGCCAGCAGATTTCCGGCAGCAGCACTTTTTACAATTTAACCAAGACGGTTTCCTCAGCGGACACACTGACCTTTGAGGCCGGAACCACTCAAACCATCACCAACACCATGACGCTTCAAGGCGATTCGTCCAGCGTCCTTTTATCGCTGCGCTCCACCGTCGATGGGTCGCTTTGGAAAGTGGACCCGCAGGGATCGCGGACGGCTAGCTTCCTCGACGTCAAAGACGGGCAGAATATCAACGCGACACGCATTTTGCCGACTAACAGCGTGGATTCAGGGAATAATTACGGCTGGTTCGCCACGGATCCTTCGTCCGGAGGTTCGACATCCTCAACGGAACCCGAAGATGAAATCAAGCGACTCCCGCCTCCGGACGATGAATCAAAGAATCCTCCTCCGGGCGACGATGGAGATAAATCAGATTCTGGAGATAATAAAGACGGGGAAAAGGGTGACAATGGGAATAAGGGGGATGGAGATAAAGATTACGGCCGTTATGCGCGGGACAAAGATTATTTTGACGATGATGAGGAAGCGCCGGAAGATGTCGAAAGCACTACCTATGTGGAAGAAGGCGCGGTTTATGTGGTGAGCCGGCAGGGCAAAGGAAATATGGTTTATCCCGGCGAAACAATTTCCGTGCGGGCCGCGGGTGCCAGGATTTTAAGACGCGGACTTTATGTGGCCACCGGTGACGGGCTTGTGGCGCTTCGCGGAAAAACACATGAGAAGATGAAAGAATTCAAATGGGGCGAGCGTCCTTCCGGTTTGGCCGCGTCCAAAAAAGGCGATCATGTGTACGCGCTCTTTTCCAAGTCCAGAAAAGTTCTCGATATCGACACAGTTTCGTTTAGCGCCACGGAAATTGTTTCCGGCCTCGGGGATGGCGCGCAAGGGATGGCGCTCCATGGCGACAGAGCCTACGTGGCCAATTCCGTGGAAGACAGGGTTGAAGTGTTTGATGTCAAAAGCGGAAAACGTATTCGTTCTTACGCGGCCGGAGCCATGCCTTCGCAGCTAACGCTGACGGGCGATGGACAATATCTCTTTGTCGCCAACCGACTTTCGCGCAGTGTTTCCAAGATTGAATTGGCTTCCGGAAAAACGGTGGCTGAGTTTTCCGCCGGCAAGTCTCCTTATGGACTTGCGCTTTCCAAAGACGAAAAGCGGCTCTTTGTCGCGGACTCGCAATCCGAATATGTTTTTCTGTTTGATACTCAAGATGGAAAGCTTCAAGAAGCCGTTTACATCGGCCCTTCGCCTTATGCGCTGGCCTTGAGCCCTGATGGCGGCACGCTTTTTGTGGCCAACCGCATCGATAACAGCATTTCTCTGGTCGATACTCAAACCCTCAAGGTGAATCAAACCCTGCGGGCGGGCAGACGTCCCTCCGGCATGACGGTGCTTCCGGAAGGCGACAAGCTTTACGTGGCCAATGAACTTTCCGGGGATGTGTCCGTGATCGATATCATCGAAGGCCGCAAGATGGAAGACATCGGCGTAGGTATCGGCGCCAATCAAATCGTGCTCAGCACACCCGAACGTCCGAAGATCAAATAATCCTGCATACTCCCCTCTGTCATTTCGAGGCCGACAGGCCGAGAAATCTTGGTTTTAAAGAAAGATTTCTCGCTTCGCTCGAAATGACACGAGAGAAAGATCTCTCGTCGCTTCGCTCGAAATGACAAGGGAGTGTTGTTAAAAACCGGCCTTGAAAGACAAATGCCATTGCGGTCTGTCTTTGTCCGAGGAGTCGTCTCCCAGCGGGTATCCCCAATCCGCCTGGATGGAAATATTGTGATTCATGTCGAACCGCAGGCCCGTCCCCATTCCCAGCAAAAACTTGTCTTTTACGTTGGTGGATAACCCTCTTTCATGGTTGAAAGTTTTTCCGCTGTCCACAAATGCCGCCCAGCGGAGACAGTCAAACCATTTGTTTTTTGTCCAGGGGACGCTCCAGGTCTTTGGCAGGAAATGAAGGGGCGCATTGAACTCCACCGACGCGTTGTACCCATAGTCGCCGATGGCGTCGGATTCCGGATAGCCGCGAACCGTGTAGGCGCCGCCCAAGCGGAACTGTTCCAGGGATGTCAAGGGTTCCGCCGACCATTGGGAGCTCGTTTTGAGAATCAAGAAAGAAGACTTGGTCAGGCGGTGCAGGCGCGTGGCGTTGACGGTGCCATAAATAAAGTCGCCGCCGGCGCGCAGCCGTGAAGCGTTCAAGTCATCGGCTTCCGATCCCCCCAAGATATCGGGTATCCCCCAATGAATATCGCCTGAAAACCATCCCTTGCCGCGACGATCTTCGAAAATAAACCGCGGCCCCGCGCGCAACACACGCATGCGGTCATAACTGGTTTTCAAGTCATCGATATCGGTTTTGGAATCTTTGATCTCAAATCCCAAATAGCCGTCCATTTGAAAAGCGGGCGTTCGGATGAAGTTTTGGGTGATGCTGGGGGTGATGCTTTTGGAAAGACCCTTCACTTCGGCGGACTTTAAGTGTTTCATCAGCATGCTTTGGGCGTAACTGGTATCCAACCCCCAGATGGTCCGAGCGCTTTCCACAGGAAGCTCATAACTCAAAGATACCGCGTCAAAAGCGCCTTCTTGGGCCATGGAAAAGTTGGCGTTGAGCGCGTCGCCACGGCCGGTGACGCTGTTGTGTTCCAGGTAAACAAGCTGGCGCGCGCGATGCGTGAGTTTGGTGCCGCGGTTATTGAACTCGGTGTGAATGTGAAACGGGTTTTTCTCTTCGGCTTTGAGAATGATGTCGGAGGTGAATAACTCCTTGCCCGCGATGACATAGGCTTTGGTTTTGCGGTCTTTTTTGCGGTTTAAAAAATAGAGACTGGTTTCAATATCCTGATAGCGCAGCACGCGGCCCTTGGAAAGCCGAATGGCGTCCGCGTAACTTTTTGGGCTGAACCAGCGGTTGCCTTCCACGAAAATTTCACCGACTTTCCCCTCGATAACCTGGATGATGACCGCATCGTCCTTGATTTCCTGAGGCGGGAGGAAAGCGCGGCTGGTGAGATACCCGGCGGCCCGGTAATGATTGGTGATCAGGCGCGTCAGAACTTTAAGCCGCCCAAAATCGACTTTGGTGTTTTCAAAAGCGTCGGTGTATTGCGCGAGATCTTCGTCGGAAAAGAGCGTGTTGCCCTCGATGATAATTTTTTTGACGAAAAATACAGGACCAGCTTCTTCAGCCGGAGCCTCTTCTTCCTGGACGGTGATCTCCGGTTTTTCAGCCGGCTCTGTGGAAATGGTTTCCGGTTGCTTGCGAAATTCTTCAGCCTGCGATACAAGCTCCGAAGTATTGTCATCGGTCACCGTTTCTTGGGCGAGCGAAACTATCGGCAAGCCGAAAGTAAAAACCAAAACCACGGGGAGTAATTTTTTCATATTCATCGGCACAGCCATTGTATAACAATTGGACAGTAAAGGCACATGGTATCCAGGTAGTTAAGCTTTGTTTTTTGGGTGGAAGAGAGTTTGAGGTTTTAAAGGAATTAAGAGACCGGTTTGTAGGAAGGCTTCTGGGTGAGAGAAAAGGCCCTGGCGAAGCCAGAACGCCGCTTCACAAGAAAAACGGCCTCATTATAAGCCATACAAACGATCCTCCAGCACCGGTTAAGGATGACACCGCCTCCGATTATGAGCCCACTTGGATGTTTGAAACTCGGGATTCTTTGTTCTGGGCCTGGCGAAGGGTGAAAGAATTCACGAAAGACTGGTTTGGCGTGGCCGGTGGTTATGAAGAGGCTCTCGCCTTGATGCGAAGCTAAAAAAGAAGGTCTCCTGAAGGTCGAGGCACTGATACAATGCCTTTGCTCAAAAAAACCAAACCAGGAGACCCAAGTGAGATATTACGACCTTATGAAAGACATGGCAACAAAATTCAATCTACGCCTTGAGATGGTGCTTTCGGCCAGGGAGCACGGGCTCTCAGAGGCCGCACGCCGGTATCGGACTACCAGAAAGACCTTAAGAAAGTGGCATTGTCGTTACCAAGCGCAGGGCCTAGACGGCCTGAAGGACCAAAAGAGAACCCCAAAGAGCATCCCTCACAAGATGGACAGGGATACCGAAGCAAAAGTTATCGCCGCCCGGCAAAAACTCCACACCTTCGGCGCAAGGCCTCTTAAGGACCGCCTTGGGATCGCCTATTCCCACAGCGCCATTCACCGGGTACTAAAACAAAACGGTCTTTGCGATAAAAGAAAGCGCCGCCATAGAAAAAGAAAAGACCTCTCGGAGCTTAAGAAAACCCTGGCCTTCTTCCAGAAGAGCCAAATCGACACCAAGGACCTGTCGGATATTCTCAAGTATTGGCCTCTTATGCGGCGGCTGGGCCTGCCAAGATACGAATATGCCCTACGAGAACTCTCGACGGGTCTGTGCTTCTTCGCCTATGCCGATGAGAACACCACCACCAACGCTTCCAAGTTCGCCGATTACGTGGCAGAGCATCTAAAACGCCATGGCATCAAAACCGCCCGTATCCAGTGGCAATCCGATAACGGCTCGGAGTACATCGGAAACGTCCGTAAGAAAACAAACCGTAAGAGCGCTTTTGAGAAGACGCTCATACGCCATGAGATCGATCACGGCAGAATCCCTCCCCGGTGTTCTTGGTTGCAAGGCGACGTCGAAACCTTCAACCGCATCGTGGAGAATGAATTCTTCGATATCGAGTCTTTCGGAAGCGAACAGGACTTCCTTGGTAAAGCTTATTCCTATCAGCTCTATTTTAATTATGCCCGTAAAAACCGCTACCGCGGCAACAAGTCGCCCATTAAGATCCTAAGACAGCGCTTCCCGGATGTGGACGAAGACGTTCTTAATCTTCCGCCCATTCACTTGGATAGCTGGGAGGAGTCTCTTGTTGCGGAGGGCGGGGAAAGTGGATACCATGTGCCTTGGCCAGCCCCCATTGTATAACAATTTACTTTACTATCCGTTTTATTATCAACATAATATATTCACATTCCTCTCAGGGGCAGCGAACCCTCATTCCTGATAGCTTGCCCGAAGTAGTTCAGCCCAT
>JACQQX010000001.1 GCA_016206805.1 Candidatus Omnitrophota bacterium | reverse complement strand
TTTTATAGGGTATACTTCTTATAGGGGAAAATGGAGGTGCGGCGATGCTTGTTAAAGTGACGCGCGGCAATCAGGTGACGATTCCCAGAGAAATCGTCAAAAGGGCCCATATCCGACAGGGCCAGGATTATCTCGACGTGGAATACGTCCACGGGGCGATTCATATGAAGCCTGTCGAGGTGGAAGAGCGGGTTCCGGATGAAGTCTACGAGAAGCTTCTCGAAAAAGCGTCTAAGAAAGAGCCCGGAGATAAAATCCTTTCCGCCGGGGAAGCCCGTGGGTTTCTGAAAAAGCGCTCCAAAGCGTGAAGACGTTTCATTATAAAAGCGATTATCTGAAACGATTTGACGCGCTCGAGGCCGCCCAGCAGAGGCTTGTGGTCTTTGCCGATGAAGAAATCCGCCGATTTTATGAAAAGGGCGCGGCTTCTTATGGCCTTCATGTCAAGAAGCTTCATGCCGGCGGGGGCGGCGAGGTGTTTGAGGCGCGGGCCAGCCGGTCTTTGCGGATTTTGTGGGTACGAAAGGACAAAGCCATCATTTTCGTTCTTGTCGGAAATCATGACGATGTCCGGAGATATTTAAGAAACCTTTGATACCCGATATCCGCCATAGGACGGATCCGCCGAGATAGGTGGCGGAAAAGCTTTCGGGAATGACGGGCTCGTTATGCTATAATTTCCAAAATGCCCTCTCTAACTCCTTTAAATAAAAGAAGTTCAGAAGTTACCGGCGGGGATAAACGCGCGCCGGCGCGGGCGATGCTTCGCGCGGTCGGGTTTAAGGATGAGGATTTTTCCAAGCCCATCATCGGCGTCGCGTCGACCTGGAGCAATCTCACGCCCTGCAACATGCATATCGACAAGCTCGCGCGGGCGGCCGACGAGGGCGTGCGCGCGGCTGGCGGCATGCCGCTGACGTTTGGGACCATCACCGTGTCCGACGGCATCTCGATGGGCACCACGGGGATGAAATATTCGCTGGTCTCGCGTGAGGTGATCGCCGACTCGATCGAAACCGTTTGCAACGCCCAGCGTTTTGACGGGCTTGTCGCCATCGGCGGATGCGACAAGAATATGCCCGGTTCTCTCATGGCGATGGCGCGGCTCAATATTCCCTCCGTTTTTGTGTACGGAGGCACGATCAAGCCCGGTTTTTGCGGCAATGATCCCGTGGACATCGTCAGCATTTTTGAGGCCGTCGGATCGTTCGGCACGCAAAAAATTTCCCGCGAAAAATTTAAATCCATCGAGGAAAACGCCTGCCCGGGCGCCGGATCCTGCGGTGGCATGTACACCGCTAACACGATGGCGTCCGCCATCGAAGCGCTGGGCATGAGCCTGCCTTACAGCTCCTCGCATGAGGCCGAGAGCGCCGACAAAAAGGAAGATACCGCCGCCGCAGGGCAAGCGGTTATCGCGCTGATTCAAAAAAATATCCGGCCTCGAGATATTCTCACTAAAAAAGCGTTTGAAAATGCGATAGCGCTCGTGATGGCATTGGGCGGGTCAACCAACGCGGTGCTGCATTTGATGGCCATTGCCAAGGAAGCCGGCGTGCCATTGGCGTTGGATGATTTTAACCGTATTTCTAAAAAAGTTCCGCATCTGGCCAATCTCAAACCCAGCGGAAAATACGTGATGGCCGATCTCAATCGCGCGGGGGGAGTGCCGGGTGTTTTGAGAATCCTCCTGGACGCCAAACTCATTCATGGCGAGACTTTGACGGTGACCGGAAAAACATTGGCGGAAAATTTGAAAGACGTAAAACCCATTTCCAACCACGACATCGTGCGGCCTCTTTCCGACCCGCTTCATCCGACGGGTCCGATGGTGATTTTGCGCGGGAATCTCGCCAAAGACGGCGCTGTCGCGAAAATCGGAGGACTCAAAGTTTATCAGCACCGCGGTCCGGCTCGTGTTTTTGATTCGGAGGAAGAGACGCTGGCCGCTATTTTAGGCAAAAAAATCAAAGCCAATGACGTTATTGTCATCCGCTATGAAGGTCCCAAAGGCGGCCCGGGCATGCGCGAGATGCTTTCAGTGACCGGAGCGCTGATCGGGGCGGGGCTGGGGGACTCGGTGGCGCTGATCACTGACGGGCGGTTTTCGGGCGGGAGCCATGGATTTATGATTGGGCATGTGGCGCCGGAAGCGGCTATGGGTGGGACAATTGCCGCGATCAAGAATGGTGACATGATTGCCATTGATGCGGAGAAACTTTCGCTGCGAGTCGAGTTAAGCGATAAAGAAATAAAAGCAAGGCTTAGAAAACTCAAGCCCTTTGTGCCGAGGATCAAAACGGGCGTACTGGCCAAATATTCAAAACTCGTTTCTTCGGCTTCTCAGGGAGCGGTTACATGTTGACAACATCCCCATTGTCATTTCGAGCGAAGCGAGAAATCTCATCAAAAAAGATTTCTCGCTTCGCTCGAAATGACAGGGCTAGAATGACAGGTTTGACATGACGGAGGCGGGCGGTCGTTTTGTTGTCGTCGATGTTGAGACGCAGAAAGGTTTTCATGAGGTGGACCGGAAAAAACTTTACCTTTTGAAAGTTTCTGTGGCTTGCGCGTATGATTCCCAAACGGATTCTTATTTCTCTTTTGAGGAAAAGGAAATGTTGAAGCTCGAGGAGCTTTTGAAGCAGGCGGATCTGGTGGTCGGATTTAACGTCCGCGACTTTGATATGGAAGTATTGGCCCCTTATTTTGTGACACCGGTCAAGAGTTTTCCGGTTTTTGACATGCTGGTCGAATTTGAAAAAATCCGCGGCCACCGCATCAGCCTCCAGAGCCTGGCGCAGGCCACGCTCAATGTCTCCAAGTCCGGATCCGGCTGGGACGCGATCAAGCTTTACGCGGATGGCCGCATCAACGAGCTTAAAAAATACTGCCTGGATGACGTGCGGATCACCAAGGATATTTACGAATACGGATTGAAAAAAGGCCACTTAAAGTTTATCTCTAACCGCGATTATCAAACCTACGAAGTGCCGGTAGACTGGACAAACGCGTTCAGGGAAGTCCAAGAGCAGAAAAAAACAGAAAGCGCTTTCCCGACGAGCTTGTTTTGACCAGAGTCATCCCGAGTAAGCGAGCGTTAGCGAGCGCATCGAGGGATCAAGTTGATTCCTCGACTTCGCTCGGAATGACGGTATCTTCGCTCGGAATGACAGGGGGAGGATGATGTCCTTCTATATCCGCGTATGGCAGGCGTGCAATGTGGAGGAAATCAAAAAACATCTTTTGATCGTCGGGGACATCACGGCTGACTGCGCCAACTGCCGGCAGCTGGGCATCGAATACGCGACCGCGCAATCCTGTCCCCAATGCGGCACTATTTTTCGTTTCATCGCTTCCCGCAATTCAGGTAAACTGGATAGGAATAGGGGTGGAACGGTCAAGCGCATCAAAGACCGCCGATCGGACCTTACTTTTATTGATTATGATGACTACCGGGAAATTACCGGCAAACAACAGGCAAGAGACTTCTTCAAATAGGAGGATTGCATGATGAAAAAACTGACGGCATTGTTTCTTTTCTTGGCGCTTTTCGGCATGGGTATCGGCACCGCCCAGGCTTTATCGCCGGAGGAAGAACGGCAGGCGCAGTATGAAAAAATGAAAGAAATCAAGCGCGCCCAGCGTGAAGCGCGTGAGGCCCAAAAATCCGGCGCCGCGCAGCCTGCCCAGCCCGGCAAATGGAGCCAGTTCTGGAAAAAAGAAGGCGCTCGCTCGGGTCTTGCCACCAGCGGGTCAAATGTGGGCAACTTTTTCAAAAGCCTCAATCCGGCGCCTTTTTTGAAAGAGCAGGATAGGAAGTATAAAGAACGGAAAGCCGGCACCACTAAGTAATTAAAAATGCAGAATGAAAAATGTAAAAAAAGGAGTCCTTCCAGGACTTTTATATAAAGGTCGCGGAGCGACTCTCTTTTTTGCATTTTTCATTTTTAATTTTTCATTACTTTTTGCCTCTGAGTCCGCCTTGGTCGATATTCAAACCGTCAATCCCCGCATCCGCCTGGAGATTCGTTACGCCACCGCGGATAATTTTATGAAGGAACCGCTTTATCCCAAATCCCGCTGTCTTTTAAGGCCGGAAGTTGCCGCGAGACTTTCCCGCGTTCAGGACAACCTTGAGAAAAGAGGTTTGGGCCTCAAGATTTTTGACGGCTACCGTCCGCTTTCGGTGCAAAAGAAAATGTGGGCGCGCTTTCCCGTGGAAGGCTATATCGCCAATCCCGCCAAAGGCTCCAATCATAACCGAGGCGCCGCTGTGGATTTGACGCTGGTCGATGCCGACGGCCGGGAGCTGTCCATGCCGACGCCTTATGATGAGTTTTCCGAGCGCGCGCACCGGAGTTATGCCGGCGGGACCGAGGAAGAACGCCGCAACCGGCAGATTTTACAGGAAGCGATGGAGACTGAGGGTTTCACCGGCCTTTCCACCGAGTGGTGGCATTTTGATGACAAAGCCGCCAAAGCTTACCCGGTTTTAGACCTGCCTCTGTGATTAGGATTTTTCGTTTTACCGCCGGCATTGCTTTGATTTTGCTGGGGATTGCCGGCCTCATTTTACCGATCATGCCGGGCTGGATTTTGATTCTGGCGGGTTTGCCACTGGTATCCCCAGGCCCTTCGGTACGGCGTCTTAGGGTTTGGGAAAAACACGGCATCCGAGCCGGCTTCACGACCAAGCGATTCCAGTTATTTTTGAAAATGACCGATGACTTGCTGGACGAGACGCGCCAGAAGCTATTGAAGAAAAAACTTCCTGGTCAGCGTTTTATTTTTTTGAATCAGGTGCATGGCGCAAATGTCGCCGTGATCGATTCCCAGCCGAAAGAGCTCTTCACCCGCATCCTGGAAGCCGATGGAGCGATCACTTCCGTGCCCGGCGTGACGATTTTAGTTTTATCCGCGGATTGCCTTTCGATTTTTTTCCGGGCCAGGGGCTGGGTGGGTTTGGCGCACGCGGGGCGTCAGGGCACTTGCTCAAAAATCGCCGTCAAAACGCTTGATCTCATTTGCGAAAAATCAGGCTGCCGGCCCGAAGAAGTTCACGTCATCTTCGGGCCGTCGATATGCGAAAAGCATTATGAAGTCGGGCCGGGATGCACTTTTGACGTGCCGGGGGAAAACCGGAAACAGCTTTTGGAAGCCGGTGCGCGGGCCCAGAATATCGTGGGAAATAAAATTTGCACTTTTACGCGGAGCGGAGAGTATTATTCTTTCCGGAGGGAGAAGGAAAGCGCCGGGAGGATGATTTCTTTTATAAGTATTTCTCCTGGTAAATCTTGATCAGCGTAAAACAAAGCGACAGCACCGCCGGCGCCAGAAAAATCCCCGCAAGGCCATAAATTTTAAGTCCTCCCAGGATTCCCAAAAATAAAACCAAGTACGGAAGTTTGGTCCGCTCTCCAATCAGGTAGGGCTTCATAAAATTATCAATCAGGCTGATGCCGAAAATCCCCAGCACCGTCAGAATCACCGCTTTGGTGATCATTTTTTGGGTGACCAGCCACGCGGCCAGCGAAATCCAGACGATGGAGGCGCCCAAAATAGGGATCAGAGAAGTAAAAAAAGTGATCGACGCGAAGAGAACGGGCAATGGCAACCCCAGCGCGAAGAAAATAATGCCGGAAGACGCGGCCTGGGCCAGACCGGTCAAAACCTGACCGCGCAAAACCGCATGGAAAGCGCCGGTTGTTTGGGAAAAAATACTTTGCTTGTCTTTCTCCTCCAAGGGCGTGATGCCATAAAGAAACCGGTACATCGCGTGCCCATCTTTTAAGAAGAAGAAAACCAGTAAAAATGTCAAAAGAATGTTCACGGGGATGGAAAAGAGATTGCGGGTGATGAAAGCGGCCTGTTTGGCCCCCCAATTACCGACAAAAGCCGCCACGCGAAGGATCCATTCGTAGTATTTTTCCTGGAGAACCGCGGCTGGAAACAGTCCCTCCACTCGCTGCACGGGCGGCAGCGCCCTAAAAGCGTCCACCATCTCTTTGAGCTTGCCTTCGGCGGCGGCGCTGGCGAACCATTCATAAAACTTAACCGCTTCGCCGGCCAGATTGAGCATCATAACCAGCGCTATCGGCACGAAAGCCAAGAAAACAAAAAGCGTCACCAAAAGCGCCGAAATCCAGTCCCGCGGCCCCAGGAATTTCCGCAGTCTGTCGTGGAGCGGGTAAAAGCTGAATGCCAGGATGGCCCCCCAGAAGATAGGTCCCGAAAAAACGGCAAAAATCTTGAGGACTTGATGGAGAATGAAGAGGAAGAGGGCGATGAAAAATATCGAAACCAGTTGATTTTTCGTCACGAGTGGATTATACCATAAGAGAATGAACCAAAATAGGCTCCTTTTTGCGGTTTTAATCATTCTTGTCTTGATCGCGGCGGTGAATGTGGGAAGGCGCCTGGCCGGCCGGAACCCTTATCCGGTTTTCGAAAAGAAAGACGCCGCGCTTCGCTCCCAGGGCTCTCCGGAGGCCCCGATCAAGCTGATTGAATACATCGATTATCAATGCGATCATTGCGCCCAAGTTCTCCCGTTGATCGATGAGTACATCGCCAAGCGTCATCCCAATATTTATTTCGAGGTGCGCTATTACCCGTTGCGGGGGAACCGGCACTCGCTGAGGGCGGCCCATTACGCGGATTGCGCGGCCAGACAGGGGAAGTTTTGGATGGTTCACCGTCTTTTATTAGAGCGGCAGGCGGAGTGGATGGGGCGCGATGATGCCGAGACGGTTTTTCAGGAATACATGAACCAAATTCGCGTTGAGCCGGAACCGTTTAGCGCTTGCTTAGCCGACGAAACGGTGGAAAAAAATATTTTAGCTGAAAGACAGGAAGCGGCTGAGTTAGGCGTCACCTCCACGCCGACGATTTTCCTGAATGGGGTGATGGCGGTTGGGGAAGAAAGTATCCGTCATCTCCTGGAAAAGACTTCTTCATGACGATTTTTCGTGTGGCGCGGGTGGGGGTTGGTTTATTTTTTGCCCTGTCCGGCTATCTGAAGTTGTTGGAGCCTACGGCCAATTTCCGCGCGGCGGTGGAGAGTTACCGGATTCTCCAGGGCGAACCGGCTTTATGGTTTGCCAGGGCCCTGCCATGGATCGAGTTGATTTTTGGGGTTTATTTGGCGATCGGCTTATGGAAACGGCTGTCGCTGGGCGTTCTCTGGACGATCAATACCGTGTTTATCGTGGCGCTGGTTTCGGTTTTCTGGAGAGGAATCGCCATCCAAGACTGCGGTTGTTTCGGGCAGTCGCTGTTTTCTTTCACGCCGGGGCACATGCTGGTCAATGACATTTTTCTTTGGTTTTTATTTTTGATGCTATTTCTCAATAGAAAAGGAGAAGCGATATGAAACGGATAGCCGCTTGTTTTGTTCTGGCCGGTGTTTTACTTTCGTCGCCGGTGTTTGCCGCGACTTACAAGGTGGATCCCGCGCATTCGACGGTGTCTTTCAAGATCCGGCATCTTTTTTCGCAGGTGCAGGGGCAGTTCAATGAATTTGAAGGGGTGATTGAGTATGAGCCGGGCAAGCCCGAAACCTGGAAGGCCTCCGGCGCCATTCAAACGGCCAGCATTGACACCAATGTGGCCAAAAGGGACGAGCATTTGCGCACCGCCGATTTTTTTGATGCCGCAAAATACCCGACGATCACTTTTAAAAGCGTCAAATTCACAGACGCCACCGACAAGGGCGCCAAAATGGAAGGGCTTTTGTCGATGCATGGCGTTGAAAAAGCCGTGGTGCTGGACGTGCAGGCGCATGGCGTGGGAAAGGATCCTTGGGGGAATGTGAGGGCCGGTTTTTCGGCCACAACGACGATCAACCGGAAGGATTTCGGACTGACATGGAATGAAACGCTTGAAACCGGACAGTTTTTGGTCGGCGAAGAGGTGGTCATTAACCTGGAAATAGAGGGGATAGAACAGTAGACAGGTGACAGTGGACAGGAAAATAAAAGGAGACATATGACAAATAAGACAACAAGAAAAAATAAATTGCTGGCCGCTTCGGTGGCGGGACTCATGACGTTGGGAACGCTGGCCGCGCTTTCCGGAACGGCTCACGCGGAAGGGGAATCGGTTTCCTGTTATGGCGTCAATGCCTGCAAGGGCATGGGCGATTGCGGCGGCAAAGGCCACTCCTGCGCCGGAATGAACGCCTGCAAGGGGCAGGGGTATGTAAAGGTGTCTGAAGACGCTTGCAAGAAAATCGGCGGGACAACAACGGCTCCTCAAGCATAAACGGAAATTGTCATCCCGAGCGCAGCCGAGGGATCAAGTGGGTTGATTCCTCGGCTGCGCTCGGAATGACACCCCTAATTGGAATGACAGCCTAAAATGAATCCCCAAGGTGTCGGCGTCGGCCTCCGCACGGAGCATTTTTCCCATATCACTTCTCAATGGCCCGCGATGGACTGGTTTGAGGCCATCAGCGAAAACTTTATGGACACCGGCGGACGGCCGCTTCGTATTCTGGAACAGGTCCGCGCGCGTTATCTTCTGGCCCTTCACGGGGTCGGGCTTTCCATCGGCTCCGCCGACCCTTTGGATCAGCCCTATCTTGAGCGTTTAAAAAAACTCGTTGACCGGATTGAGCCTTTTATTGTTTCCGATCATCTGTGCTGGTCTAGCGTGGATGGGAAAAACCTGCACGACCTTTTGCCGCTGCCCTACACGGAAGAAGCCGCTGATTATGTTGCCGCGCGAGTGCGTCAGGTTCAGGATTTCCTGGGGCGTCCCATTCTGCTGGAAAATGTCTCAACTTACGTGACTTATAAGCATTCGGCGATGCCGGAATGGGAATTTATCACGGCCGTGGCCAAGCGTTCGGGCTGCGGCATCCTATTGGACTTGAATAATATTTATGTGAACGCGGTCAATCACCGGTTCGATCCTTTCGATTATTTGAAACGGGTGCCGGCCGGTCTTGTCGGGCAGTTTCACTTGGCCGGACATACGGATATGGGAGATTTTCTGTTTGACACGCATGGCAGCCCGGTGATCGATCCGGTTTGGAAACTCTATGAAGAGGCGGTCAGTCGTTACGGCCAGGTGCCGACTCTAATCGAATGGGACGCGGATATTCCGGAGTTTTCAAGGCTGGCCGAAGAAGCCGAAAAAGCCCGCCAAATTTTGAATTTTTCCACAGGGGTCAGACCCCTGTGGAAAAGTGAGAGTTATCCACAGGGGTCTGACCCCGCGCCGAGGGAGTCGAGGGATCAAGTTTGGGTTGATTCCTCGGCTCCGCTCGGAATGACAGAAAGAGCAAATCTTATTGAAATACAAAGACAATTTAAGTCTTATATCGAACCAGGTGATTCAGAAAAAACCAATCTTTCCGATCTTTTAAATCCTCAGGGCGGCTCGGATCCTGAGGAGCGCATTCAAGTTTATTCCAATGGTTATATCGCGCGGATTCATGAGTCGCTTTGCGAATCCTATGAGGCGGTGCGGCATTATGCGGGCAAAGAAGCGTTTATGGATCTGGCCGAAAAATACGCCGCGCGTTTTCCTTCCGAGAATTATAATTTGAGCAAAGCGGGCCTCTTTTTTTCCAATTTTCTGGAAAGCTTGCCGGAGGTGGTTCAAAACCAGCCGTTTTTGCCGGACTTGGCCCGGCTCGAATGGGGCATTGCGCAGGCTTTTCATGCTTTTGACCAGCCGCGGGATAAAGCTTCTTTTTCGGCTTTGACGGGAGCGGATCCGGCGCTTTTAGGCATGCGTTTTCAGCCTTCCGTCAGGGTTTTGCGCGCCTGGTGGCCGGTTTTGGATTTATGGCGCGGCCGTAAGGAGGATAGGCCGCGCAGTTCCGTCGAAAAAGCGGCCACTACGGTGCTGATTTTCCGCAAAGGCACGGAAGTATTTTGTGAAATGCTGGATCAAGCGCAGGGAGAGCTCTTGGAATCGCTTTTAAGCGGCGCCGCTCTTGGTCAGGCCTGCGAAAAATTGCTTTTATCCCATGAGGAAGAACTTCCGGTTGACCAATGGTTTGCCCAATGGGTCGCCAGCGGTATCATTCAACGTATTTTTTTGGTAAAATGAGTTCGCTATGCGAACTCATCCTGAGGAGATGCGATCTAGCATCGACGAAGGATCAAGTTGATTCCTCGGCTTCGCTCGGAATGACAATTTAGGAGATTTTAATGAAAAAGACTTGGATTGCGCTTTTGAGTATTTTGGCGGTTGTTTTGGTTTTAGTGATGTCATTCGCCGGTTTTTACAATACTTTGGTGAAGATGGATGAAGGGGTGACCCAGGCTTGGGCGCAGGTGGAGAATGTTTATCAAAGACGGCTTGATCTTATTCCCAATCTCGTGGAAACGGTCAAAGGTTACGCCGCGCATGAACAGTCCACTTTTATTGAAGTGACTGAGGCTCGCGGCAAGGCCGCGGGCGCGGCGACGCCGGACGCGGTGAACAGTCCCCAAAAATTCGCCGAATTTGAAGCGTCTCAGGCCGCGCTTTCCTCCGCGCTGGGGAGACTCCTGGTGGTAGTCGAGCGCTACCCCGATCTGAAGGCCAATGAGAATTTTCTATCACTCCAAGCCCAATTGGAAGGCACGGAAAACCGGATTACCGTCGAACGGGGGCGGTATAATGAAGCCGCGCGGGCGCTGAATACCGCGCTGCGCCAGTTTCCCGGCAATATCATCGGCGCGCTCTTTGGATTTCGGTCCAAAACCTATTTTCAATCTCAAACCGGAGCCCAGAACGCCCCTCAAGTAAGGTTCTGATATGCGGTCACGAGGGACGAGATTCCTCGCTGCGCTCGGAATGACAAGGGCTGCAATTGGAATGACAGTCGCGGCGATGCTTTGTGTGCCTGCGTTCGCATTTTCCGTCCCTGATAAGCCCGCCGGTTACGTGAATGACTACGCCGGTCTTTTATCCAACGGCGCCCGATCAAGGCTTGAAGAAATGCTCGCCAATTTTGAGCGGAAAACCTCTAACCAAATCGTTGTCGCGACATTTCCGAGTCTGGAAGGCGGATCGCTCGAAGATTTTTCGATACGGCTTGCCGAGCGATGGAAAATAGGATCGGCCAAAAACGACAACGGAGTGATCCTCTTGATATTCCGCGACGACCGTCAGGTGCGCATCGAAGTCGGGTACGGGCTGGAGGGGGTTTTGCCGGACGTGACGGCAAGCCGCATCATCCGGAATGAAATCGTTCCCGCGTTCCGCGCCGGCGATATGGACGGCGGCATTGAAAAAGCCGTTTTGGCCATCATGGCCGCGACCAAAGGCGAATACCAGCCGGAAGAACCTATCGATAAAATTAAACCTTATGCGCCTTATCTCTTTCTGCTTTTGGTGGTGTTTATGTATTTCTTAATCCATCGCATCAGCCATTTTCCCGGATCCGGCGGCGGCCGGGGAGGCGGCTGGGGCGGAGGGAGATGGAGGGGCGGCTCCTCCGGGGGATCGGGATGGAAGTTTGGAGGTGGCGGGGGCGGCGGTTTTGGAGGAGGAGGTTCCAGCGGAAAATGGTGAATGATATTGTCAATAAAGGAGGCACGATGAATATCGATATCAAGCAGATTGCCCAGCAGGTGGAGAAAGAAAGCGCTTTGATCCGGGCTCTTGAGGCGGAAATCGGCAAGGTGATCGTGGGGCAGGTTTACCTGGTTGAGCGGCTCCTGCTTTGCCTTTTGGCGGATGGCCATGTCCTCTTGGAGGGCGTGCCGGGTTTGGCCAAGACATTATCGGTAAAGACCCTGGCGCAGGCGCTCAATACGAGCTTTCAGCGCATTCAATTCACGCCGGATCTTTTGCCGGCCGATCTTTTGGGAACGTTGATTTACAATCCCAAAACCGGGGAGTTTACCACCAAGAAGGGGCCGCTTTTTTCCAATATTATCCTGGCGGATGAAATAAACCGCGCGCCGGCGAAAGTGCAAAGCGCGCTTTTGGAGGCGATGCAGGAGCGGCAGATCACCCTTGGCGGCCACACCTATAAACTGGAAGAGCCTTTTATGGTGATGGCGACGCAAAACCCCATTGAGCAGGAGGGAACCTACCCGCTGCCTGAAGCGCAAGTAGACCGATTCATGCTGAAACTGAAAATCACCTATCCCAATCGGAGTGAAGAGCTGCACATCATGGAGCGCATGGCCGGACACGCGCCGGTGGCGGTAAAAGCGGTCGCGGAGCCCAAAGATATTCTTCGGGCCAGAGAGGTGGTCCGATCCATTTACATGGATGACAAAATCAAAAATTATATCGTCAATATTGTCTGCGCTACCCGCGATCCCGAAGCTTATAAGATCAAAAACATGAAGGGGCTCATTATGTACGGCGCTTCGCCGCGCGCGACGATTTATCTGAATATCGCGGCGAAAGCCTATGCTTTCCTCAAAGGCCGCGGCTATGTGATCCCGGATGACGTCAAAGCGGTGGGATTGGATGTCCTGCGGCACCGCGTGATCGCCACTTATGAGGCTGAGGCCGAAGAAATGACGTCGGAAGACATTGTTAAAAGAGTGTTTGAGGAGATAGAAGTACCGTAAGCATGAAATCCGAAGCACGAAGCACGAAACAAATTAGAAATTAAAATGACACAAATATCAAACAAGAGGTTTATAGCATTGAA
>JACQQX010000023.1 GCA_016206805.1 Candidatus Omnitrophota bacterium | reverse complement strand
TTGGATTTGTTTCGGATTTCGATATTCGTGCTTCGGATTTATAGTATCGGCAGGTATTTCTCCAACTCGTAGTTTGTAATTTCCGCGCAATACTGAGACCACTCGAGCTTCTTATTTTCAATGAGTGAATGAAAAATATGCTCGCCAAGCGCGTCCTTTAAGAATTTACTCGATTCGGCGATGGTGATCGCCTCCCCTAAGCTTTGAGGCAGTAAAGCAATGCCCTTTTTCTTGCGCTCGACATCAGACATTTTGGAGATATTTTCTTCGATAGGATCAGGCAGCTCATAACCATGCTTGATGCCTTCCAACCCCGCCGCCAGCATCACCGAAAACGCCAAATAAGGACTGCAGGCCGCGTCCGGCAAACGAAGCTCCGCGCGCAGGCCATCCTCACCACCCGGCTTGTAAGCCGGTACCCGCACCATGGCGGATCGGTTTTTCTTGGCCCAAAAAGCGTGAACCGGAGACTCAAAACCGGGAGCCAGACGCTTATAAGAGTTGACCCATTGGTTGGTCACGATGCACATCTCAGGCGCATGCCGCAGCAAGCCCGCGATATAGTGCTTGGCCGGCTTCGAAAGATGATTTTTCTCATTCTTATCAAAGAAAACGTTTTTATCCCCTTGAAAAAGTGACTGATGCACGTGCATGCCGCTTCCATTCTCTCCTTTTAAGGGTTTGGGCATAAAGGTCGCGTAAACCCCGTTTTTCATGGCAATTTCTTTGACAGCCAAACGGTAAGTCATCGCGTTATCCGCCATCGTCAGCGCGTCGGTGTAACGCAGGTCAATTTCATGCTGGCTGGGAGCCGCTTCATGATGACTGGATTCCACGCCAATCCCCATTTCCTCAAGCGTCAAAACCGTCTCGCGGCGCAAGTCGGAGGCCGCGTCCAGCGACGTCAGATCAAAATAGCCGCCCTGATCTAGGGGTTTGGTGAACTGGGAATCCTGGAAATAAAAAAACTCGATTTCCGGCCCGACATAAAAGGTGTATCCCGATTCCGAAGCTTTTTTCAAATTCCGTTTCAGGCATTGCCGGGGGTCTCCGACAAAAGGCGCGCCACTCATGTCTTTGATGTCCGCGAACATGCGCGCCACGGAATTCTCGCGAGGCCTCCAGGGCAGGATTTGAAATGTCGCCGGATCCGGAAAAGCCCGCATATCCGACTCTTCAGTGCGGGCAAACCCTTCTATGGAAGAACCGTCAAAGCCCTTACCCTTTTCCATCGCTTCTTCCAATTCATCGATGGTGATGGCGAAACTTTTCAGGAAACCCAGAATGTCGGAAAACCAAAACCGGATGAAGCGGACATTGTTGTCCGCCGCTTTCCGCATGATAAATTCTTTATTGTGCGTTTGCCCCTTTTTCATCACTCCTCCGAAATAAACTTGTAACCGATATTGCGCACCGTTTCGATAAACGTTGAGGCGCGGCCTTCGATCTTGGAACGCAAGCGGCGGATATGCACGTCCACCGTGCGCGTGCCCCCATAATACTCATAACCCCAAACTTTATTCAGCAGCACTTCCCGTGTGAAAACCGTGCCGGGGTTGCCGCATAAAAATTTCAAAAGCTCAAACTCGGTGAACGTCAGATCGATTTTTTTGTCCCCGATCCGCACTTCGTATTTGGAAACATCGATGCTGATTTTCCCCCGCTGAATCAAATTCTTCTGGTCCACCTTATGAAGCCGTTTGAAAACCAATTGAATCCTGGCGATGGCCTCCGGCATGCGCAAGGGCCGGTACAGCACTTCCTGAATGCCGGAAGGCAGGTCCGCTGATTTCATCTCCTTTTCATCCATCAGGAGAATAATGGGGACATCCTGCAATAGCGGCTCTTTTTTCATGCTGTAATACAAATCCATCATTTCCATATAACTGGCCTTGGGATTGACCACCATCAAATCCGGCTCACGCGAAGCGACCGCCGATATCGCCAGGCCGTTGCGCGCCAGGACCTGCGCCGTAAAATGAGTTTCCTTTTTCACGGCGTCTTTCAACTCAAGACCCTGTTTATTTTCGCTGCCGATGATGAGAATATTACCGACCATCTTTATAACCCCACAATGATCATGCCTTCGCGGTTGGCCGCTTCCAGCATTTTATCTTTAAAAAGCATGATGGTTTTGCCCGCCTCAATCCCCAGCGCGATAGACGAGGTTTCTTTTAAAATTTTCAACGTCTCCTCCCCCACGCAGGGCAGATCAAATCGCAAATCTTGATTGGGCTTGGAAACCTTAACAATCACGATATTGCCCAGCCCCAGCTGAGCCCCGCGGCGGATGGTTTCATTGGTCCCTTCCAGCGCTTCCACCGCCAGGACAACTCCCTGCTTCATCACCACGGTTTGGCCAATGTCCATCTTGCCTATTCCTTTGGCTATTTTCCAGCCCAATCTCAAATCCCGCCACTGCCCCTCACTCGGCGCCTTCTGGGTCAAAACCCCTTTGGGGGCCAATACATCTTTTAGAAGAGATCGTGCATCGATCACATCAATCCCCAAACGCGTCTTTAAAAGAATCCTTAGCGATCTCAATAAATGGTCATCACCGCCATTTTTGCTGGTTTGAATCAAACCTTTGAGTTCCTGATCCATCCGCGCCGACGGATTATAAATCTCTCGCTTAGGAATTCCGCCGGCCAGCACCACTTTTTTGACTTTAGAAGTTTTTAAAAGATCTAAAAGGCCGCCCAGCGATCCCAGCGGAATATAATGAACGCTTTGGACAAACTCTTCGACTCTTTTATCCGTCAATCCCTCAATGCCGAAAACGATAACCGGTCGGCCGATGGTCGAAGCCGCCTTGGCAAACACCAGCGGGAACTCTCCCTGTCCGGCAATAATTCCTAAAGGCCCATGAGGGCTGGTTTTCCAGAACATTTATTGACCTTCACCACGGCTGACACCGCGCTCGGAGTTTTTGACAAATTCCAGAAGATGCAGAATATGTTTATTGCTCCGGCCGAATTCCTTTTCGACCCTTTGAATGGCGCGGGGCAGGCTCAGGCCGGAGGCCAGGAGGGTTTTGAGGGCTTTTCGGATTTCCAACACTTCCTTAGGCTTGAATCCCGCCCGCTTTAAACCCACGCTATTGACGCCGTAAAAAATGGCGCGCTGGCCTTCGCAAATCGAATAAGGGGGTATGTCCATCACCGCTTTGGAACAGGCGCCGATCATCGCGTAGCGCCCGACCCTGACAAATTGGTGAACGCCCACGAGCCCACCGATCACGGCGTTGGAATCCACCGTCACGTGGCCGCCCAGAGCGGAATTATTGGCGATCGTGATGTCATTGGCCACCTGGCATTCATGCGCCACGTGCGCGCCGATCATGATGAAATTGCGGCTGCCGATCCGCGTAGGCGCCTGGGCGGAATGGCCGCCGTTAACCGTGACATGCTCGCGAAAAATATTGTCGTCCCCCACTTCCAGAAAAGAATCATTGCCTTTCAGTTTTTTGTCCTGCGACAGCGTACCCAAACAAGCGCCATGACCGATTTGGCATCGCGCGCCGATACGGGTCGCGCCTTCCACAACGGCATGAGCTCCGATATGGCACCCATCCCCGATCCGGACATCCGGTCCGATCAGCGAATAAGGCCCTACCTCGACATTTTTTCCGAGTTTGGCCTTGGGGGAAACAAGGGCGGTTGAATGGACTTGGCTCATTCGGGCCCCAAACTGAACATCAACTCGGCGCTGCACACCTCTTGGCCATCCACTTTCGCCACACCTTTAACCAGGCCGATGCGGGCTTTGGTCTTAAGGAGACCCACTTCCAAAACCAGCTGATCTCCCGGCACGACCATTTTCCGGAAACGCGCGTCATTGATGGAAACCAGGTACGCGATTTTCCCGCGATGCTTGGAAAGGCTGATCAGCCCGCCCACCTGGGCCAAGGCTTCGATGATCAGTACTCCGGGCATCACCGGTTTGCCGGGAAAATGCCCCTGAAAATAAGCTTCGTTAATCGTGATGTTTTTTATCCCTACCGCGTGGCGGTCGTCCAGCTCCGTAATGCGGTCCACCATGAGGAATGGATAGCGATGCGGCAGGATTTCCATGATCTGATCCAGATTCAGCGCGCAGCCCTTGGTATTTTTCTTGGATGTCATCGTTGTTTGCCTCTCCTTCTTTATGGCCTCGATCAACTTCTGATTGAGCGCGTGTCCGCTGCGCAGTCCCACGATGCGGCCGACAAGCCCAAATCCCAAAAGACTGACATCCCCGAGGATATCGAGCACTTTATGGCGGGCGCATTCATCGGGAAACCGCAAACGATTGCCAACAACCCCTTTTTCCGAGACGACCAGCGTGTTCTCATGGGTGGCCCCAAGCCCCAAACCTTCTGAGCGCAAAAACCGGGACTCTTCTTCCGTGCAAAACGTGCGCGCCGGGGCTATTTCATTCTCAAAAACTTCTGGGCTCAATGTAAAATCCACATGATTTTTAAGCAGCGGGTGCGGGTAATCCAAAGTGTACGCCACGCTAAACTCATCCGCCGGATAAATGGCGATGGCCGCGGTTTTGTTATGGCAGAAAATCGGTTCTTTGATTTTATAAAACTCGCGGGGCCTAGTTTGATCCACAACGCCGATTTGTTTGAAAAACAGGATGAAATCCAGCGCGCTGCCATCAAGGCCCGGCATTTCCGATCCTTGAATATGAATCTTCAGATTGCAAATCCCAAGACCAAACAGGGCCGCCATCAAATGCTCAACCGTTCTGATCCGCACGCCGGCCGCCGAGACCGTCGTTGAACGCAAACTGCCATTGGTTGAAAAGTTTTTATCGGCGGCGGTTGGGGTTGAAGCCTGGCTAAAAACAATACCGGTGCCCTCAGGCGCCGGCTCGAAAGAAACTTTCACCTTTTCGCCGGTATGAATTCCGATGCCTTCCAGATGACCTTCGCGCCGCAGCGTGCGCTCATTTTTATACATAAACTAGGAGTTCTTATTCATTAATTTTTTGACAATTTCGGGCAGGCGGGCGATGGCCGCCAGTATTCTCTTTTGCTCTGAAATAGGACGGGCCGGCTCCCCAAGCACCACACTCCCATCCGGCAAGGATTTGGTGACACCCGAGCGCGCGCAAACCACGACATTGTCCCCCAGCGTGAGATGACCGACAAGACCGGCCTGGCCGGCGATGATATTATTCTTTCCCAACTCCGTTGAACCGGAAATTCCGGCCTGGGAAACCACCAGCGAGTTCTCGCCAATAACCACATTATGGGCGATTTGAACCAGGTTATCGATTTTAGTTCCTTTTTTGATCCAGGTTTTCTGAAAACGTCCCCGGTCGACGCAAACATTGGCGCCGATTTCCACATCATCCTCGATGAGAACAAAACCCACTTGAGGAATCTTGAGATGACGGCCGTCCACCGTTTCATAGCCAAAACCGTCGCTGCCGATCACGGCGCCGCTATGGATAATCACATTGCTGCCGATCTGCGTCCGCTCCCGAATGGAGACAAGCGGATAAATTTTGACATTCTGGCCGAGGGTGACATGGCGCCCGATCACCGTATTGGCGCCGATGGAAGTGTTTTTTCCTATCGTCGTATTTTCCTCGACCACCGCGTGCGCGCCGATACGAGCCCCGGAACCGACGATCACATTTTTATCGATCACCGCGGTCGGATGAATGCCGGGAGCCTGACCCTCTTCGGAGGGACCCAGAAACCAATCGACGATTTGGGTAAACGCCTGCGAAGGGACAGCTGTTTTAATCAAGGCCTTATGGGAAGCTTGGATATCGCCAGACACAATAACGGCCGAGGCTTTGGTTTGCTCTAAAAACGGAAGGTACTTGCTGTTGGAAAGAAAAGTAATGTCGCCTTCTTGGGCGTCCTTGATGCCGGCCACTCCCTTGATCCGGATATGGGGGTCGCCGGCAAGCTCCCCCTTCACCAGTTTTGCTATCTCGTCCAGTTCTAGGGTTTTTGAGCTCTCCGGTTTATTTTTTCTTGGAGTAGGCGTCATTCAGAGTCTTGATTACCTGCGGAGTGAGGTCATTGGACTCACTCTTATAAACCAGCACCCGATCATTGAAGATGAAGGAATAGCCTTGGGACTTTCCATAGCTTTGGATAACCGCTTCGATTTCCTTCAGGATATCCCTGACCATGACATCCCGCTCTTTGCGAAGCGCGTCGCGCGTATTCCGGTCAAAGTCCTGGAGGACTTTGATCTTCTCATCGATGGCGACCTGCTTCTCATCCTTGGCCTTGGCGCTCAAAAGCTCGGCTTCATCCCGGAGTTTTTTGACTTCATTGACCATTTTATCGCGTTCCGCCTGCTTGGAGGAGCCTTTCTGCTCAAGCGACTTGTCAAAATCCTTTGTCTTTAAATATTCATCAAACACCCGGGCGAGGTCCACATACCCAATTTTTGTCTCCTGCGCAAACGCGGCGGGAGCCATGGAAGCCATGGCCAACGATAACATCAGAATAGCGGCAAATTTTTTCATTCCCTTCTCCTTTAGATTATTATCTTTTTAAAATCCCTGGCTGATATTGAAATAAAATCTGACTTTCTTCTTATCGCCTTCAATTTCATCCAGCGGATAACCGGCATCCAAACGAACGGGTCCGATGGGGGTTTTGATGCGAACGCCCGCGCCAACGCCCTTAAACACTTCTCCACCGCCAAAATCATCCACTTCTTCCGCCAAAGCGCCGGCATCGAAGAAAAGGGCTCCCTTGATCAGGTCAGGATAAATGGGGAATCCTTCTTCCACGTTTAATACCCAATACGTTTCACCGCCGATAGCTTCCTGATTTCCGGGGTCACGAGGTCCAATGCGCCGCTCGCGGTAACCGCGCACGGTATTGGCGCCGCCGATGAAAAACCGCTCATAAATCGGAACCGTGGTGGAGTCGCTGTAAGAGTCCACGATTCCACCGCGAATTTTAAGCTCGAGCACTTTGTCATAAAAATTAGGGATATAGGTGGAGCCGATACCGGTGAAACGGTAAAAGTCCCTGTCTCCTCCCAGCGGTCCGCCGGCCACTTCACTGGTGCCCGAGAGCATGAAACCTTCGCTGGGATTGAAAATATTGTTCCGGTAATCGCGTGTCAGCGTAAGCGCTACGCTGGAAGTGGTATTCTCCCCCGCTTCGTCCTTCAAGGCCTGCGAAGCGTTGTCCCGGATATTGGAAATATCCACCGACTCGAGTTTGTACATCAAAAGGCCTTTGTCATACTCATTGAATTCCTTGCCCAGCCGCAAATCACCGCCCAACCGGCTTTGATCGAAAAAGTAGCCGGCGCTGCCCGAACGATTCAATTCCCTTTTAAAGAGGTCAAATCCAAAAGAGTAAGGATGCCCGAAAAACCAGGGCTCGGTGAAACTGAGCTCCGCGTTCTGCCGCACGCTGCCCAGCTCAAAACGCAGCGCAAAATCCTGTCCGGCGCCGGTGAAAGACCGCGTGTTCCGCCAATCAAAGTTTTTTTGACGAATCTGCGCGAAACCAATCACCGAATCAATCGAGCTATAACCACCACCGAAGCTGAATTCACCGGTTTTGGCTTCCTTCACGGTGACAATCAAGTCACGCGTATTGGGAGATTCGCCCGGCTGGGTATCCAAACGCACGTCCTCAAAAAACCCCAGATTGTAGAGCCGTTCTTTGGAGCGCTTCAGCTTGGCGCCGCTATAAGATTCGCCCGGATAGGCCCGGAGCTCGCGACGAATGACAATATCTTTGGTTTTAGTGTTGCCTTGAACGATAACCCGGCCGACATAGGTCAGCTCGTTTTCGGTGATCGAATAGACAACGTCCACTTTATCGGTGGATTCATTGTAAACCGATTCCGATCGGATTTGCGCCGACAAATAACCTTTTTCAAAATACAAATCCTGGATATTGGCCACATCCAGCCGCAGCCCACGCCGGGAAAAAGCGGCCCCTGAACCCATTTTGACGGCCTTCGTGATCTCGGGAGTGGTTAAAATCGAATTGCCGTTGATCTGAACATCGCCGACGACGTATTTTTTGCCTTCATTCACGATAATCTTGAGAATCAGATCGCTGGAACCTTTGATCGGCTCGGTTTCTGTGGTGACTTCGGCGTCGCTGAATCCGTTTTCGTCATAAAACGCTTTGACGCGCTCCACATCTTCCACCAGATCATCTTCGTTCAGATAACCCGACCGGAAAAGCCCCCACCACGCGATGGTCTTGGTTTTGATCCGTTTTTTGATGTCACCGGCCTTCAGCGCTTTATTGCCGACCACATGCACATCGCGGAGGCGGACCTTCGCTCCTTCATCCACCAGAACGCGAAGCGCCGCCTGATTGGTGTCCGGCTCGACTTCCAGCGAACTATCCACCCGCGCCTCGGAAAAACCTTTTTTCTCATACAGTTTTTTGACCGCTTCCACGTCATCGCGCACGCGTTTTTGGTCCACAAAATCGCCGACCACCGACCGCATTTCCTTTTTGATCGCGTCTTTGCCGATCTTATGATTGCCTTCGATGACGATTTTGGAAAGGACGGGTTTTTCGACCACGATGAAAACGACTTTTACGCCGTCTTCCATGTCTTCCTGCTCAATCCGGACGTCAGTGAAAAAACCAAGGCCGTAAAGGCGCTTCAAGTCTTCGTTGAGAACGGTGGAAGAAACGGGCTGCCCGACCTGGGTTTTAACTTTGGCCAGCACCGTCATGGTGGAAATGGATTTATTGCCTTTGACATCAACGGCGCGGACCACTTTGCCGGTTTCTTCGGAATGACCCGGCGCGGCGCCCAGGAGAAAACCAAGGGAAAGAAGAAGAAAAAGGAAGGATTTTTTTCGCGTCATGAAAAAGCCCTTTATAAAGGCGTTACTTTAACATAGTTTCATCGCGCCTGACAAGCTCCATATTCTCAAAGCGCGTGTATTCATGAATGAAAGCCAGCTTCAGCGAACCGACTGGACCATTGCGCTGTTTGGCGATAATGACTTCCGCCTGCCCACGGTTTTCTTCGGTCGGATTATAATACTCTTCCCTCAACAAAAGCACCACAACATCGCTGTCCTGCTCGATCGCGCCGGATTCCCTCAAATCGGAAAGCTGCGGCCTGTGGTCGGTGCGGGACTCGACCGCCCGAGACAGCTGGCTGACGGCGATGACAGGGACATGAATTTCACGCGCCAACTCTTTCAGTGACCGCGAGATCTCGGAAATTTCCTGCTGACGGTTTTCGGCGGGGCCTGAACCTTTCATCAGCTGCAGATAATCCAAAATCAGAAGCTTGATGCCATACTGGGACTTCAAACGCCGGGCTTTGGCCTTGAGCTCCAATACACTGATGCCCGGTGTGTCGTCGATATACATCGGCGCTTCCGAAAGCTTGGCGGCGGCGCTGGTCAAATTGGGCCAATCCGACTGAGCCAGAAAACCGGTGCGGACCTTATGGGCGTTGACCCGCGCGCGCGAGCAAAGCATTCTTTGAATCAACTGCTCTTTGGACATTTCAAGACTGAAAATCGCGACCGGTGTTTTCAAGATAACGCCGGCATGCTCGGCGATGCAGGTGACAAAAGCGCTTTTTCCCATCGAAGGGCGCGCCGCGACAATCACCAGGTCCGACGGCTGAAGTCCGGCGGTTTGCGTATCAAACTCATGAAAACCCGTCGCGATGCCGGTGATATGTTCCTTGCGCTGGTAAAGACGGTCGATGGTTTCGATCTGGTTTCGGACGATATCTTTGAGCGGGACGATGCCTCCGGAAAACTTTTGTCCGGAAATATCAAAGATGACTTTTTCGGCGCGGTCCAAAAGCCCTTCCACATCCTGCGTCGCGTCATAGCTATCCGACACGATTTGCGTGGCTTGCTGGATCAGATGCCTTAAAATGTATTTTTCTTTGACGATTTTGGCGTAATGAGCCACATTGGCGGCCGTCGGCACAATCGTCGTCAAGTAAGCCAGATAATCCGCACCTCCCACCGCCTCCAACGTCCCCTCTTTCAAAAGCGCGTCGGTCAGCGTGATAAGGTCCACGGCTTTATTCTTGTCAAAAAGGATCGTGAGACATTCGAAAATCTTGCGGTGAGCGTCTTTGTAAAAAGAAATGGGCGTTAAAAGCTCAATAGCCTGCGCGATCGCGTCTTCCTCGATCAGCATGGAACCCAGCGTCGCGGCTTCCGCCTCGATGCTTTGAGGGGGGATTCTCTCTTTTTTGAGCAGTTCTTCGAGGTTGCGCATTGTTATCCGTTGTCTTTCTTTTTCACAACTTGGATTTTAAGCGTGGTGTGAATCTCGGGGTGCAGTTTAACTTTAACGGAATAATTTCCCAGTCTCCGAAGCGGTTCCTCCAGTTGAATGGACTTGCGGTCCAGCGTAATCCCAAGACCGGCCAGTTCTTTGACAATTTCCAGCGATGTCACCGCTCCATACAGCTTATCTTCCTCACCCGCCAGCACTTTCAGCACCAACGGAGTTTGCTCGATCTTTTGGGCGGCAAACTGCGCCAGGGCTTTTTCCTGAGCGATGGCTTTGTCAGCCCGCTCTTTATCCGCCTGGGCTTTTTTTAAATTACCCGGCGTGGCCGGCAGCGCTTTGCCGTGGGGAAAAAGGAAATTGCCGGCAAAACCGGACGAGACCTTGACCACCTGACCGCGTTTGCCGAGTTTCGGATCATCCTGCGTTAAGATAACTGGAATGTTCACTGCTCAGCCTAATGAAAAATGTAAAATGAGAAATGAAAAAAATAGTGTCCCTTCGGGACTTTAATAAAGGTCGCGGAGCGACTCATTATTCTACATTTTACATTTTGCATTTTTCATTATTTCTCATTTTGCATTAATTTACTCCGCCACGTACGGCAGAAGCGCGATTTGTCGGGCGCGTTTGACTTGAAGCGCCAGGTGTCTCTGGGACTTGGCGCTCACGCCGGAAATGCGGCTGGGAATGATCTTCCCGCGCTCGGTGACGAAATAACGCAAACGGTTGATGTCCTTATAATCAATCGACTCGATTTCCTCGGGCTTGAACTTGGAAACCTTTTTCTTGGTAAAACGCTTTTTCTTCAGGTCGTCTGTTTTCTTTTTGCGGATTCTGATCGGCACTTTATTTCTCCTTTAAAAGGGTGTGTCTTCTGATTTGGCGGGCATGTCCAGCGGCGGCTCTTCCAGCTGAATCTCGCCGATTTCTTCACGCGACGCTTCTTTGTCTTTGCCCGGTCCGCCGCCGGAAGCGCGCAGGAACTGGATATTCTGCGCGATCACTTCGGTGGCGTTGCGTTTTTGACCGTCCGGGCCGTCCCAGGAGCGGCTCTGAAGCCGGCCTTCCACAAAAGCGGGAGAGCCTTTCTTCAGGTATTCTCCGCAGGTCTCGGCCATGCGCCCCCACACCACCACGCGGATAAAGCTGACCTCTTCCTTCTTCTCGCCGTTCTGCAATTTATAAACCCGATTCACGGCCAGCGTGAAACTGGCGACCGCCGATCCGGAAGGAATGTAGCGAAGCTCGGGATCCCGCGTCAAATTGCCGATTAGAAGAACCTTGTTCAGGCTGGCCATCAGCGTCCTTCCTTATTCACGAGAAGAAAGCGCAGGATATTGTCGTTCAAACGCAGCGCCTGCTCAAATTTCTTGGTTTGCTGGGAATCCATCTGAAAATTCAGCAGAATATAATGACCTTCCTGCTTTTTCTTGATCTTGTACGCCAATCTTCTGCGTCCCCAATCCTGGAGGCCGTCTATACGGCCGCCGTTTTTGGAAATAGACTCCTCAACCTGAGTGATCACGCTTTTAGAGGAATCAGCCGACAAGTCCGGGCTCAGGATAAAAACACCTTCATAATTATGCATTCAACGATCTCCTTCGATTAACGGTTCGATGATCGACTCAACTGATTTTGGGCGGCGGTGAATCCTTCTTTCGCCCACGCCTGGCAAATAGCCGCGGCCCTCTCAATCACTTGTCCCACTTCTTTTTTTTCCGCCTCATTAAAGGGCTCGAGAACGAAACATTCCAAATCGGCGGGCATTGTTTCATTGCCCACGCCAACCCTTAAACGGGCGAAACCATCATCCTGAAGACTGGCGATAATGGACTCCAAACCATGATGCCCGCCGGCGCTTCCGGACGGGCGCAGCCGCAGTTTGCCAAATCCCAAATTCACGTCATCACACACAACGAGAACGTCTTTTAATTCCGGTTTCCGGCTTTCAATGATCTCGCGGACAGCCTTGCCCGTCTGATTCACAAAGGTGTCCGGCTTCACCAATGCCGCATCTTTCAACCCGAGCTTTTTCAGCTCATCGACAACCATGAACCCGATATTGTGGCGCGTCTTGTCGTATCGCTTACCGGGATTGCCGATACCAAAGATGTATTTTTTCACTTACCCCTTATCCCTTACGCCTTACCCCTTCTTCTCCGCCTTAGGCTCTTCCTTCGCCTTCTCGGCCGGAGCGGCGCCTTCCTCTTCCTTCTTCTCGCGGATCACTTCCACTTCCTGAGGCTCGGCCGGCGTCTCCTCGACCTTCTCTTCCACCGGCAGCTTCACTTGGAATAAAAGCGCTTCGGGATCATTCAGGACTTTGAGAGCCGCTGAGAGTTTCAAATCTTTGACATGAATCGCGCCGTTGAGGGCAAGGCCCGAAACATCGACATCGATATGCTGGGGAATGTCAGCCGGCAGGCACTGGACTTTGAGTTCGCGGAGCGGGTGATCCAAAATACCGCCGTCCTGTTTGACACCCACCGGCTCACCCAGGGCCACCACAGGCACTTCAACGATGATTTTTTCGGTCAGCGATATTTCGTTAAAATCGATGTGTAAAATATTACGCTTCACCGGATCATGCTGGACTTCTTTCACGATCACGATACGCATGTTGCTGGTTCGACTACGCTCACCACTCGCTGCGCTCGTTTTTTTAGCGCCCTCGATGGAAAGATTGATGAGAAGATTTTCACCGCCCGCGTTGCGCATGATTTGCATAATCTCTTTTCCGGAAACAGCGACCGGCACCGGATCCTCGCCGCGATGATACACAACCGCCGGCACATGTCCGGTCTGGCGAAGTCTCTTCGCCGCTTCCTTGCCTTTATCTTCCCGCACTGTCGCTTTCAATTTGATTTGTTCCATAGGTTCCTCTCTAAAACCAACCCTGTCATTCCGAGCGTTTTACCTTTTTGTCATTCCGAGCGAAGCCGAGGAATCAACCGACTTAACTTGATCCCTACCTGATCCCTACTTGATCCCTACCTGATCCCTACTTGATCCCTACCTGATCCCTACTTGATCCCTACCTGATCCCTACTTGATCCCTCGGCTTCGCTCGGGATAAATTCGCTTACGCGAATTTAATTATGAAATAAACTGCTCACTGATTCTTCGTCGTGAATTCGGCGGATTGCCTCTCCCAAAAGCGGCGCCACCGTCAGTACTTTAAATATCGGGTCTTTTTTCTTCTCCGGAAGCGGAATGCTGTCCGACACGATAAATTCTTCGATGGGAGAAGCTTTGATGCGTTCCAGCGCCGGGCCCGACAACACCGGGTGCGACACCGCCACCAATATCTTGAGCGCCCCCGCTTTTTTCAAAGCCGCGGCCGCTTCGCAAATCGAGCTGGCCGTCGCGACGAGGTCGTCCACCAACACGATATTCTTGCCTCTCACATTTCCGAGAATGCTCATGACTTCCGTATGCGTGTCATCATTGCGGCGCTTGTCCACCACCGCAAAGTTGGCGTCCAAACGCTTGGCATAGGCGCGCGCCATCTTGATGCCGCCGACATCCGGAGACGCGACCACCAGATCCTTTATTTTTTTCTTTTTTAAATAATCCACAACGGTGTTGACCGCGAAAAGATGATCGAGCGGAATGTCAAAAAATCCCTGAATCTGTCCGGCGTGCAAATCCATCGTCAGCACCCGGTCCGCGCCCGCTGTCGTCACTAGATTCGCGACGAGCTTGGCGGTGATCGGCACCCGCGGCTGATCTTTTCTATCCTGCCGGGCATAGCCAAAATAGGGCATCACTGCCGTGATGCGCCGGGCGGAGGCGCGCTTCATCGCGTCAATCATGATGAGAAGTTCCATCAGGTTATTGTTGGACGGAGGGCAGGTCGGTTGGACGATGAATACATCGCGGCCGCGCACGTCCTCATTGATCTTCACGCGGATTTCCCCTTCACTGAAAGAAGTGACCAGCGCGTCCCCCAGCGGGCGCCTCAAGAACTTCGCGATTTTAGCCGCAAGATCCCGATTGGCATTCCCCGTAAAAATCTTCAACTCACCGTTACGCATGTTTTAACCTCAAATCCGAAGCACAAAGCACGAAATTCGAAACAAATTCTAATTTTTCAAATTTCAATGCTCTAAACGTCTTGTTTGATATTTTGGTCATTTTAATTTTGAATTTGTTTCGTGCTTCGAGTTTCGGATTTCGTGCTTAGCTGTTTAGCCGGTATTCCCACAAAAACCGCCCGGTCCGGAATTCTTTTATTTTTAGTCACCACTGCGCCCGCTCCGGTCGCGGCGCCGCGGCCCACCACCACCGGCGCCACGAGCACCGTTCCGCTGCCGATCTGCGCGCCGTCTTTAATAATCGTTTTGTATTTTTTCTTCCCGTCAAAATTGGCCGTAATGGTCCCCGCGCCGATATTCACCGAGGAACCCACTTGAGCGTCCCCCAGGTAACTCAAATGTTTCACCATCGACTTCTTCCCGATGGTCGAACGAACCAGTTCCACAAAATTGCCGATCACGGCTTCATCCGCGACTTTTGAACCGCCGCGAATCCGGGCAAAAGGCCCGATCACGCAGCGCCTGCCGATCACGGCTCCTTCTTCGATCACCGTATGCGGCAAGACGACGGTGTCTTCTCCGATTTGGACATCCGCGTCCACCCAAGTCGTCTTGGGATCCCGGATACGGACACCCGCTTCCAGAAACCGCTCCAACAGTCGCTTTTCCATCAACGCTTCGATTGCCGCCAGTTCTTGCCGGGTATTGACACCCAGCGTTTCTTCGGTGTTTCGGGTAGTCCAGGCTTCCACTGGGCCCTGCCCGGCCAAAATCCCCACCGCGTCCGTCAGATAGTATTCCTTCTTTTTCGGATTTTGGCGAACTTTTTTTAAAGCGCGAAAAAGACCCTGACCTTCAAAAAAATAACAGCCGACATTCACTTCCTGTATCGCTTTTTCTTCGGGGCTGGCGTCATTCTCTTCGATGACGCGCTCGACGGACCCCGTCTTGGATCGCTTGATCCTTCCATACCCGGCCGGATGAGGAGTATTCACCGAAAGAAGCGTGCATACCGCCCCAGAGGCTTCGTGCGCGCGCCGCATGGCCAGCAGCGTGTCGATCGAAATAAGCGGCGTGTCACAATAAAGCACCAGCGTCAAACCCTTAAAACCGGAAAGCGCCATCTGGGTCCGCGCCACCGCGTGACCGCTGCCCAAAAGTTCCTTTTGATGGACCAGCGTCGCGCGTTTTCCCAGGTAATCGCGCACCTGATCGAACCGGTAACCGGCAACCACCAGGGTTTTTTCCGGCTTGAGCGCCGCCGTTTCCTCGAGCAGCGCGCCCAGCATCGGCTGTCCGCACACCGTCTGAAGCGCTTTGGGCCCATCCGATTTCAACCGCGTGCCCCGCCCCGCGGCGAGAATTATAACCGCTAACTTACGCGATTTTTTGCTCTTCAATTTCTTTTTCGATCAGCAGAGGCTTTTCGCGCCCATCCACGACAGCCGCGTTCAAAACACACTCAGCCACATGACTCATTGAAGGAATGTCATACATGAGATCCATCATCATGGCTTCCAGGATGGCCCTCAAGCCGCGCGCGCCCGTTTTCTTTTTCTGCGCTTTCAGCACAATGGCGCGAAGCGCGTCGTCGGTGAACGTGAGCTTGACGCCTTCCATTTCAAAAAACTTCTGGTATTGCCGCGCCAGCGCGTTCTTGGGTTTGACGAGAATATCCAACAGCTCTTTCTCGCCCAGCGGCCGCAGCGTCGCGACGACGGGAAAACGGCCGATGAACTCCGGAATCATGCCAAACTGCACCAGATCTTCCGTTTCCGTCATCGAAATGTCAACCGTCGGATGCGCGCCCAAAGAACCGAAACCGATGTCGCGCTTGCCCAGCCGCCGCTCGATGATTTGATGCAGATGCGAAAAAGTTCCCCCGCAGATAAAAAGAATATTGGTGGTGTCCATCTGCACGGCCTCGCCTTGCGGGTGCTTGCGGCCTCCTTGGGGAGGCACATTGGCTTTGGTGCCTTCGAGGATTTTTAAAAGCGCCTGCTGAACCCCTTCACCGGACACATCGCGTGTAATCGAAACATTTTCGGAAGTCTTGCCGATCTTGTCGATTTCATCGATATAAACGATGCCGGCCTGCGCGCGCTGGATATTGGAATCGGCGTCCTGCAAAAGACGCAGCAAAACATTTTCCACGTCTTCACCGACATAGCCGGCCTGCGTCAAAGTCGTCGCGTCACAAATCGCGAACGGAACTTTTAAAATCTTGGCCATTGTGCGCGCCAACAGTGTTTTCCCGGATCCGGTCGGGCCGATCAAAAGAACATTGGATTTTTCCAGCTCCACATCTTTGGAGCTGACGGCGGAAAAGACGCGCTTGTAATGATTGTAAACGCTCACGGCCAGCTGCTTTTTGGTTTCTTCCTGACCGATCACGTATTCATCGAGGATGCTTTTGATTTCAGCGGGCTTGGGGAGTGTCGTGGGTTGGACGGATTCTTTGGGTGATTCTTCGCGGCTTAAAACTTGATTGCAAAAGCGAACGCAGTCCTCGCAAATGAGGACGTCCGGCCCCGAGAAGAGTTTCTCGTGGGTTTTGGCGACTTTCTGACAAAACGAACATTTTTGAATCGTCGGTTTCATTGTGTTATATTGTCATCCTCTAATTCCTCTTGTCCTAAAGCAAGCTTGCGCGGCGAGCGCGTCGAAGGATTGCCCTGTGGTGTAATGGTAGCACACCGCCCTTTGGAGGCGTGAGTCTTGGTTCGAATCCAAGCGGGGCAGCTTGTTCCTGCGAAGCGGAACTCAATAGGTAGACACCACCCATACTTTCCACTGCCGGTTCCGCTTTAAAACCCGCGCGGCCTTTTCAGCTTCCTTCCGTGAACGGAAGACGCCAAATACGGTCGAGCCGCTGCCCGACAAAAGACTGCCCAAAGCGCCCTCTTCCAGCAGTCTTTTTTTAATCTTGGATATTGCTGTAACTCTTTTATTAAGAGAGTGTTCCAGACTATTGGTTAAGAGCGCTGAAACAGCCTTCGCATCGCCCTTTTGAATAGAGTGGAGCAGCATTTTAACATCGGACTTTTGGGGTGTCAAGGAAGACGGCCCCAAGCCTTCATAGGCTTCGCGCGTGGAAATTTCAAAAGGCGGCTTGACCAAACAGAGCCATATTTTAAGGCGTGGCGAGGAAATCACACAAAGCTTCTCTCCCCGCCCTCTGCCTATGGCCCGAGAAACCCCTCGGACAAAAAAAGGCACATCACTGCCCAGCGTCAGCGCCAGACGGCCCAATTGGTTCGGGCTGAGCCGTAAGCGCCAAAGACGGTTTAAACCCAAAAGTACGGCCGCCGCGTCACTGGATCCTCCGCCCAGACCGGCCGCCGCCGGTATTCTTTTTTTAAGATGGATGGAAATGCCTTTTGAAATTCCCAAGCGTTTTTGAACTAAGGCCGCCGCTTTCCAGGCGAGATTGCGCTCATCCCCCGGCAAAGACGGATCATCGCATGAGAAACGAATGCCCGATCGGGCCGGTGAGAGGGTGATCTGGTCACACAAAGACACCCGCTCAAATAATGTTTCGATGTCGTGATAGCCGTCCGGACGGCGCGGACCTACTTTGAGGAAGAGATTGATTTTAGCCGGAGCAAGAACTTTCACTGAGCGTCTGGGACATTTTCGGGCGCTTCAAAACCGAACAACTTGAAAGCTTCCTGAATGGACTGGGACTCCGTCAGAAAACGCTCCAACAGATCCTTCTCCGTCACGCGCTTGGCCTGGTAATGGCTCACCGTCTCCCGGTCCAGCGCCAGTTTCTGCCGATTCAAATAATCGTGGATTTGAATCTGGTCATACTCCACAAACTGGTAACCCTTGAGAACGGCTGAAGCGATTTTAAGAATTTCCAGGATGGAATGTCCCGGTGTTTCCGAACGCATGGAAAATGTGGAAAAACGAAAAATCCGGCTGCCGTCCGCCACGTCATAAACCCCGTCGACCAAGAGCAGCTTATCTTCGATATTGTCTTCGGTCCCGGCTTGCGTTTCGCGCACGGCGCCAAAACGTATTCTCTGGACGATTTGCTCGGCCAAAAAATGAGGCAGTGTGATCTCCTTCAACGCGAAAACGTTGGAACGCCCTTTTACCGGCCGATACTTGCCCTGGCGAAAAATGGTGCGGTTGATGGATTCTTCGATTCCGATCATGTCCGCGGAAGCGCGCTTGGTGTCGTCAATCGATCGCACAACCGCCAATTCATTCAAATTTTTCCGATCCCTGGCAATGACGATGGCATAATCCAGGGGTTTGTCGGTCGAAAGCGCGACCCGTGTCACCGCCTGCATGACTTGCCCCATCTTTTCATGGATCTCACGCCGGATTTGACCCTGATCATCCATCATGTCCTCCACGTAAAAGATGGCGCCTGCGGTTTTTCCCACCACACGCGCCTGAATCGCGATTTGGTATTCTTTTAGGGAAATGTCCTTGATGGACTGGACAACCGTTTGGGCGGGATAAGTATACTGAGGGCCGCATCCGGACAAAAAAACCAGCCCCAATAAGAAACCGGAAAAAAGTCGGAGGCGGATTTTATCAGCCAGCGGTCGGACCGGATTTAGGGACATACTTCGAGGTGACGCGAGGATTGGACTTCCCGTATTCCTTGAAAATCGCCTCGATGTCGTCATAATCCAGTTCTTGTTTTTTGATGAGCTCTTGCGCGAAACGCTCAAAAATCACATTTTCCTTGCGCAGCAGACCTTCCACTTCTTTCATGCAGCTTTGAATGACTTCATGCGTCTCGGCGTTGAGCTTGTCTTTAACGCTGCCGGACAACTGATCGGCCGGAATGCTCGTATAATCGCCCAGGGACTCGGACTTGCCCATCCCCAAGCTCCACACCATGTAATGCGCGAGCCGCATCGCGTGTTGAAAGTCGTTGGACACGCCGCTGGAAGTCACTCCAAACTTCATTTTCTCGGCGACATAACCGGCGATCAGCACACAGATCTGCGCGATAAACCAGTCCCGATTGCGGAACATCTCATCTTCTTTGGGAAGCGAATAAGTCACGCCGCCCGCCGGACCCCGGGGAATAATCGACGCCTTGAACACATCATCGGTCGGATGCAAAAGATACGTCACAATCACGTGACCGGTTTCATGATAGGCGGTGATATGCATTTCTTTTTCGCTGACTTTGCGGTTTTTCTTGAGACCCAGGTCGATGCGCTCCATGGCCTCGGCCAGGTGATCGGAGTTGACCCTGTCATCTTTGGAGCGTGTCGCGATCAACGCCGCTTCCTTGGTGATATTGGCGATATCCGCCGGGCTTTTCCGGACGGCTTTGCGGGCAAAACGCGCGACATCAATCGACGGGTCATATTTAATCTTTGAAAGGTAATACTGGAAAAGCGCTTCGCGCTCTTCAAGATCGGGACGGTCCACAAATATTTTCCGGTCAAAACGTCCGGGACGCAGCAGCGCTTCGTCAAGCGTGTCTTCGGCGGCGTTGGTCGCGCCGATCACGATGACGTTTTCATCGCGGTCTTTCAAACCGTCCATTTCGGCGAGCAATTGGTTTTGCGTGGAATTGGTTTCCTCGGTGCCGCCGAAAGCGGAAAACACGCGCTTGCGGCCGACCGCGTCGATTTCATCGATGAAAATAATGCATCCGCCGTCGGCATACGCCAAACGGCGGGCTTTTTGAAAGAGCTGCCGCACGCGCGAGGCGCCCACGCCGACAAACACTTCGACAAACTCGGACCCGGACATGGAGATGAAGGGGATCCCCGCTTCGGTGGCGATGGCTTTGGCCAGATACGTTTTGCCGCAGCCGGGAGGCCCCATCATGAGCATGCCGCGAATAATATGGCCGCCGATTTTTTTGATCCGCGCGCGGTCCTTGATCAGCTCAACCAGTTCTTTGGCCTCCATCTTGGCGCCTTCCATGCCGATCACGTCTTTCCAGTGGACATTGACGCCTTCGCTCTTCACCTGCCGTTTTTTAAGCTTTTGCAGGCCGCCCTGGAGAACCCAGGAATACAAAACGACAAAGATAACCGCGCTGATCGTGGCCTGAAGACCCATCGTGGAAAGCCAGGCCACCATGTAGGAGCGCTGATACGAATCGATGGACTTGAGCGCCGCGACCGGGATCCAGAAAATGAAAACGACCCACGCGACCACGACGATCTTGATCCAGTGATTCCACCAGAATAACTTGAGCTTTCTAAGCATATTGTTTACCGGTCTCTCTTCTTATGTCTGTCACGACGGCGTCTCTTTTTTCTTTTATGGACGGCCATCTTATGGCGCTTTCTTTTTTTACCGCAAGGCATGCGAAACCTCCTAATTATAATGTAAAACGAAAAATGCAAAATGTAAAATTATGGTGTCCCTTCGGGACATTTATAAAAGTTGCGTCAGCAACACCATTATTTTGCATTTTACTTTTTACGTTTTGCATTTCCTAGTATATCACTTTGTTGAGCGGATACTCGATCAGCCCCTCAGCCCCGGCTTCTTTTAGCTTGGGAATGAGTCCGCGGACGATTTTTTCGTCAATGATGGTGTCCACATCAAACCAGCCGTCGGTGGCCAGGCCGGAAACCGTCGGTTTTTTCATGGCCGGCAAAAGAGCGATCACTCTTTGCAAATTGTCTTTGGAAACATTCATCTTGAGACCGACTTTGGCCTCCGCGTAAATAGCGCCCAAGAGCAGCATCGCGATATGCTCCATCTTTTCTTTTTTCCTGGCGTCGGCCCAGGCTTTCTTATTGGAAATAAATTGGGTGGTGGAGTGGCAAAGGGTTTCGACGATTCGTAAGTTATTGGCGCGAAGCGACGAGCCGGTTTCCGTCAGCTCCACAATGGCATCCACAAGTCCTGATGCCACCTTGACTTCGGTTGCACCCCAGCTAAATTCCACATCCGCCTTTACGCCATGCTGCTTCAAATATTTTTCGGTGAAACCTTTAAGCTCCGTGGCAATGCGCTTGCCCTCCAGGTCTTTGACGGACTTGATGGGAGAAGCGTTGGGAACGGCTAAAACCCAGCGAACCGGATTCATGCCCGTCTTGGCGTAAACCAGCTCCTGAACCCGGTGCACATCCGAACCGTTTTCCTGGATCCAGTCTTCCCCGGTGATCCCGCAATCCAGCGCCCCGTCTTCCACATAGCGGGACATTTCCTGAGCGCGGATCAGCACGCATTCGATTTCTTCATCGTCAATATAGGGAAAATAGGAGCGGGAACTGACGCTGACATTGAATCCGGCCTTCTTGAACATCTTGAAGGTCGATTCCTGCAAACTGCCTTTCGGCAAACCTAATTTTAATTTGGTCGATGCTGGATTCAAAACTTTTTTTAACCTATTTATTGAAATTTGAATAACTTAGAAAAAAAAGAAGCCCTGCGCAGGCTCAATC
>JACQQX010000022.1 GCA_016206805.1 Candidatus Omnitrophota bacterium | reverse complement strand
TGAATCTGCCCTCCTGGGCCTCGGCCCTGCCGTCCCTTCCATCACCGATCCCGTAAAGAAAGAAAGAGCGATCGATCTTCTCCTAACAAAAGCCAAAGCGGGAGATGGGCCTGCCCGCCGGGGCCTCGGCCCTGCCGTCCCTTCCATCACCGATCCCGTAAAGAAAGAAAGAGCGATCGATCTTCTCCTAACAGAAGCCGAAGCGGGAAAGCGGCAGGCCCGCCTAGGCCTCGGCCTGGCCGTCCCTTCCATCACCGATCCCGTAAAGAAAGAAAAAGCGATTGATCTTCTCCTAACAAAAGCCATAGGGGGAGACAAGTTCGCCTTCGCAGGCCTCGGCCCTGCCGTCCCTTCCATCACCGATCCCGTAAAGAAAGAAAGAGCGATCGATATGCTCTTAGCACGAGCTCTATTGGAATGGCCGGGCGCCCTCGTAGGCCTCGGCCCTGCCGTCCCTTCCATCACCGACCCCGTAAAGAAAGAAAAAGCGATCGATCTTCTCCTAACAAAAGCCGAAGCGGAAGATGAGGACGCCCTTTGGCCGCTCGGCCTGGCCGTCCCTTCCATCACCGACCCCGTAAAGAAAGAAAAAGCGATCGATCTTCTCCTAACAAATGCCAAAGCGGGACATGGGCCTGCCCTCTGGGGCCTCGGCCCTGCCGTCCCTTCCATCACCGATCCCGTAAAGAAAGAAAAAGCGATCGATCTTCTCCTAACAAAAGCCAAAGCGGGAAAGCTGGATGCCCTCCCAGGCCTCGGCCCTGCCGTCTCCTCCATCACCGGTCCCGAATCCAAAATTCAAACACTGTGGACCGATCATGTTTTTCCCGTGCGCGATAAATTTATCGAGGAAGCAAGGGCAGCTTATGAGTCCTATTTTGAGCTCATTCCGACCGAATTCAGGGAAGAGGTCTTGCGTCTACTTGAACCGTTGATTAACGCTCTTTATGAAAAGCAAGAAACAGAGATTCTTCACAGGCTTCAACTTGCTGCCGAAGGTCATGAGCTGGATTTAAGCGCGTCAGACTTACCGTTTAAGATTTTTCGCTTGAGAATGCAAAAGATCACCCAGCTTTTGGGGGCTTATCTTGCTTCCCAGGCCTCGAGCATATCCGTGGAACCATTTCAAGACCAAAAAAATTACACCTTGAACCTTTTTAAGAGTTTATTCGACTTGGCGGCAAAAGGCGAATTGGACATCGGGCAGGAGGATATTAACGAGAGGCTTTTTAAGAGCCTCGCTTATGGTTTTACCCTGCATAGCCGGGAACATTTGGCCATGATTTCAACCGTGAGTGATTTTGTCGAGGCTCTCGAAGAAGCTACGGAAGGCTGGGCGGGATTGTCGGACACAACTCACATCCTTCAGTTTTTGTCGGAGGCGATAAAGAAAAAACCTGAGGCGTCGGGACAATTAAGTCGCATTTTGGATAAAAAGCCTGAAACAAAAAAAGCATTTTTGAACCAGTTATGGAGAGCTTTTTCCTCACTTCCGATAAGGCAAGCGATGGATTATTTGGACTGGCCCGACAAGCCCCATGAGCTGGGAGCGGCAAGGCCGTTTATGGTCTTTCTTTCAAATGATGTACCTGAACTTCGCCGGGCGGAACGATTTGTCCCTGAGGGAGAAGATACTCCCCTACCGGTCGATGGCATTGAGATATCTCAAATTATGAAATGGATCCAACAACATCAAAAAAAGGGTGGCTATGAGACGAGCGATGGACTCGATGGACTCTTTGAAAATTTAGATGATTTGCCACCCCGTTCTGATGCATGGGAAGCTGAAATTTTAAAGAATGTCACAGTCCAGCGTGAAGAAGGGGCTCATACCGCTGAAATCACCCAAAACTCTTGGGACGCGACGCTTGGACAAAAAGGAGAACTTGTTGTCGATTATTATCTCCAGAAGAGAGATGACGGCATAGAAGAGTACGTGGAAGAAGCTTCCGATAATGGACCCGGCGCTGATGAGGAAGATGCGCTCATTATTCCTAAATCCACCAAAGCAGAAGGGGCTCAAATAGACCTGGCTGGATTCTTCGGAACGGGCAAATATACAAGACACCAAGGAACGGACAGGGTGGAGATTATCAATCGAAATTCTCACAGGGCTTACCTGTATACATTTACCCTGACCAAGGATGATTCAGGCGCTCCTAAAAGATTGGCACTGACGGGTAGAAGGCGTATTACTAATTTGGAAGGGGTGCCAATGGGCAACACGGTCCGGCGCGTGAAGCTGGTTGAAAATACCGTGCCGGAACTGGATCAAATGCTTTCCCATAGGGCGTGGAAAACATTCGCCGGTCTTGCCCAGCACGATGATTTTCATATTTACTTTGTCGACTCGGAAGGGAAAAGACAGCCATTGACGGTGGATTATCGGGTATTAAGCGAGTCTGATTTTTTTGCGGTGAAACCGGGAGAGAAAGAGGCTCGTAATTTCGGCAAATTCCGAATTTTAAGCGCTAGGGATATGCCGCTCCAAATCGTCGATAAAAGGGGCTTAAGAGTTCGAGATTTAAAAGAAGAGTACATGGCCCTCGTGCCGGCGCCACTTCGGAAACATTTCAGAGAGCTCGGAGTTATTCTCCAAATCCCTCTCCCGCTCATCCGAAATCGTAGCGCTTTTGAGCATGAGGACGAGTATCTCCCTACCATTCAAAAATACGTGGCGGCGGAGTTTTACAAAGCCATTGTTCACGAAACATTGACCCAGACAAGTCCTCAGTTTGTATTTGAAGGATTTCCGATCGATTGGGAGACAAACGACAGTTATTGGAATTCCATCGATACCGGCGACCGGGGTGTCATAGGGCTCGCTTCAAAAATAAACCAAGAAAACTACCGGAGTGTCAGTCTAAATGAATTGGCGAGTTTTCTCACCGAACCCGGAAAATTGGACAAAGAAAAAAAATTCGTCAGGCTCATGCTTCTTCTCGAGGTAACCGTAGAACAGGGGGGAAAAACAAGCTTATTTCTACGCCGACTGGCAATACAAAAACAGGTGGATGAATCTCTTGCCAGCGAACAGGCGGCACTCATGAGAGCCAATGGCTATTCCGTTGGCAGGATTCCCGCTTTGGAAGATCTGCCCCATGGCGGAGAAAAAGTGAGTCAGGCTTTATTCTTTCAATCGTTTCGTTTGCTAATGAGGAACCCGGAAAAGATCGTCATAGATCCAGATCAGTATACCTCCGAGGAAAAAGAGCTTCTTCGGATGGCCACTTCCATAAGAAAAAATTTTGGGATTCAAGAAATACTTTTGGTCGGCGGTGACGTAAGTTTTGCAGGTGCTTTCGGAGTCTATCGTGGAAAGCAGGCGATGTTTTTAAACCAAAGATTGGCGCGAGGGTTGGGACGAAATGCCGCTAATACCATCATTCATGAACTGGCTCATTGGCTGGAAGAGCTTATGAGACGGAAGGAACAGGCGTTATGGGATGAGGGTTTTGTGGCGCACTCGGCGGATTTTACGCATGACGCCGTGGGGACATTTGCGGAGGCGATGAAATACGTCGCGGCCGTGGCGCTTACCGCTCACAATGCATCCCGTACGACCACAACTTTTGCCGCGCGGATGACTCAAAAGCAGGCAAGAGGTGAGACGGAAGAGGGAAGCGGAAAACCGGCGAGGCTGGCGACAAAAACAGGCGGAAGACCGGAGACGGAAGGCGGAAGGGGAGCGAGGCTGGCGGGCGAAGGGGCAGGACCCAGAAATCAGTGGCCAGTGGACAGAGGGCTGGGCGTGGGAGTTAGAGCGCCGGGCTTGGTTCCAGATGGGGGTCGATTAGGCGGGACACTTCCTCGCGGAGGCCTTTCACCCGAACAAAGAGAACCGACTGGCCTTGCGCCTTTTGTTTTCGGGCCAGATCCTGGTTCTTTCGGCTCAACTCAGGGTCACTATCCAGGAGAAACACCACTTGGGCATTTTCCGGGATCTGCGTCTCAAGTTCCGGATGTGTCAGCAGGTATTTTGAAAACTCAGTTGATAATTCCAGATTTTTTTCAAACAACTCTTTCTCGCTCATTTCAGCTCCTTCTTGAAACGATCCACGTAATTCTGCCAGTTGGCCCTCAAATCCGCCTCGGCAAAGTCCAGCGCCTCGTTCCAATTATGCATGAAAAGGGGCGTCTTTTCAATCTCACCCTTCGGCGAAATCTTGTCGCGGTGCGCGAAGCCATGGGCCGTGTCATAACGGACTACCGGCAGCCATTTGCCGTTAGCGAATATTTCAATTTGGACGGCAAAACTCGAAATGATCTTTCCGATTCTAGTGTGTTCGTGCCTCCGACGAACGTCGAGCCGACTGTCGTCAGATTTGAAATGATCCAGCCCCGCAACACGACCCCGCAAGGGGCCGGTGTCGGCGCGAGGCTTGCCAGGTCGAGGAGTCTTCCGAATTTTATTCCGCCATCCGCGGCGGCGGTCGGGGTTGGCGCGTCGCTGGTTGGCCTCATGGTGTCGCTTTTCCTCATTTCAGCTTTTGCGCCGTCTCCGCCGAAAAGACCGAAGATTGGGCCATTGCCTGCGCCGGCCGCTATCTCGCGAACGGCCGCGGATCGTCCTGCCTCAACCTATGAAAATCAAATCCTGAAAAGGGTCGAAAGCTACGGGAGGGCATATGATGAGCTTGCGGCGGGTCTTTTTGGGCAGGAGCAAAGGGATCGGGTTGTCGCCTTGAGGATGCTGATCGAATTTCTTGAGACGCGATGGAAAAGACAGCGGCAGAAAGGCGGCCCGGCCCTGACCCACGCGCAGATCGAGCCTGAGACGATAAGGACGATTGTGGCCTACAGCCTGCAGTTTCCCAAGCCGCGGAAAGTTCTTCTTCAGGGCCTGGATATCAGCGAGGAAGAGGCGGCGGCCGTGGATGTCCAAAGGCCAGAATTTCAGGTTTTGGTCGACAGAGTCGTTCCTCTTTTAACGTCGGACAGCCGGTTTTCGGACAAGGTCTTTTTCCTCAATCTGTATCATCGGCTGCATAAAGAAACGGGAGTGGCGAAGCTTCCCGATATGATGGATCCGGAAGCCGCCGTCAGATTTTACTATCTCACTTGGGCCCCCGGGGTTTTTGATAAAGAACGGGCGCTTTTAAAATATTGGGCGATCGCGCCGATTTTGAGGCCTTACCCGGAAATACTCGAAAATGAGGATGCCATCGCGGAGGAATGGATCCTGCGTCTCCGCCTTTTAAGCCAGCTTGACGGCGCCTTTGTCGCGATGAAAAGCGGCGGCTTGGAAGCCGCCGAGGAATATCTCAATACCGCAAAAATGAATCTCCGCGCGAAAAAAGCCCGCAAAACGTATCCTTTACGGCTTCGCCAAGAGGCTCTCAATCGGATTGAGCGCATCCGCGTTCACTTGAAAAAAGCGACCGCCGGAGCCCGGCTGGCGGCAGTCTCACGGAACGATGTGGCCTTGATGACCCCTCCGTTTCTCGAGTGGATTAGAGGTTTACCGCTTCATACGTCGGCGCGACAACCTGCATTTTTTGAATTTAATTTAAATGGCAATATAAGCCCTGTTCTGCGCGTTGTTGACGCCGGAGATTCATGGTCGATCGAAAGGATTCGATACGGTGAGCGGCGTCTGTATAGGGAAAAAATCGGCAGCGTGGGCGAGGGGTACTATCGCGATTTCTCCGATTTCATTAATAGCGTCGTTAACGAGAAGCAAACGGGAGAAGCGGATCCCGCGCTTGATCATTTTATCGAAAAACGCCGCTTGGAATTGGAGCGTATTCAACGAACCGAGATTGCGCTGAGAAGTGTGCTGGGTCACGCCCTACTGGATGTGATAACGCAGCCCCAAAATACGCTCAGCTTAAACGCGGGAGCGATCAGGGCCAAGCTGGTTGAAGCCGATAATGAAGGATTTTTTAACGCCGTGAATCGCGCAAACGATATTCACAATAAGCTCAGAACCGATATTGAGCGCTTTCGGTCTTTCAGAACCGACTTCAGACCTATTATCACTTTTGAGCAAGTGGAAAAGCTGGTTTTAGCGCTCATGACGTATCAAGCTCAACTGGAGACTATCATCCAATGGTGCGAGAAGCAGGATCTCGTGGATGCAAGGCAGAAAAGGCAGAAAGAGCGGATTATAAAAAGCGCTTCCATTATCAGAGAAATTATCGAATCACAGATCGAGTTTATCAACGGCGATTTGATTTTGAAGGAGATCGGTCTGCGGGATCTTATTGGAGATCTTATCGGTCTGCTTCAAGCCGGCGAAGAGCCCAAAGTGAAAGTGGGGATCGAGAACCGTGTAGACAAAGGCTTGCGGGTGTTGGCGCAGCCTCACTTGCTTCGCCGGGCTTTGGGGGAAATCATAAAAAATACCGATGATGTTGCCGGGAGATCAAATAGGAAGGTGACCGTCATGATCGAAGCGATGGAAAAGGGCGGGGGCGTCGCTCTCGTTATAACTGATAATGCGGGGGGCATTCCGCCGGAGTTTTTGAGACCCAGCTCAAACGGCAGACCTAAGATGTTCGAGCTGGGAATATCCGCAAAAAACAAGAAAACACCTGACGGGACGGTTGAAGAAAAAGGCGGTCTTGGCATGGCGGAGGCGTGGGAAATCGTTAAAATGCATGGCGCGAAAACAATAGAGGTTCAGAACGTCAATGGAGGACATGAAAATAAGGGCGCTAAATTTCAAATTCCTCTGCAGCGCGCCGGCGCGCGGCTGGCGGAGAGCGATAAATCCAATTTCATTACCGATGAAAAGCCGGAAGGGTGGACGCCGGAAGAAGAACGAAATGCGAAGAACCTTGCCCGAGAATGGTCTGAAGGCCTTCTGCAAGGACTCAATCCAATTGGAGAAAATCTATATAAACTAGATCCAAATAACCCCGATAGAGCCGCGCTTGCCGCGATTCGAGAAGATGCGGAGAACATCAGTAAAGAGGCATCTAAAAAACGGAATGAGAGAAATCTCAGCAAACTCGGCGAGCGGGTTGTCATTGAAACCCTGACCAATGGTTGGCCTGCTGAGACGGTTGATGTTATCAATAATTCCGCCCCGATGTATAGCTATCCCACTATGATATTGGATCTTGGCTTCTCAAACGGTGATTCATATGGTGAATGGATCAAGCAAATGCAAATAGCTCATGGCGCTGTTTCGCGCATCGCGCGTTTGCTTCAAAGTTATGCGAGCTCACCGGAAGGAAGCAGTGAATTTTTAAAACGCGAGAGAGACAAGAATGCTGTTAAGTTGTCGGTTGATAAGGGGACATACGATTGGTTTTTAATGCTGGATGCTTTTGAGGACAGAACGGAGGAGTTGGAACCCTTAGCGATTGATGACCTGTTTTTCACACCCTTCAAGGTGATTGACTATGAAAAGGGTGCCCGGCGGCTTGAATTATGGGTTGATAAGAGCAAGCGAACGGGTGGCTTTGCCATGCCAGATTTATTCGCTTACAGCATCGAGATCTCGGATGCGTCGGGCCGGCCTCAAGGGATGCGGGGGGTCTATATCAATCCTGCGTTGAGAGGCCGACAACTTTTGAGGCCGTTATTGAATAAATTCTTTGAAACTTTTCCGGATGTGAAGCAGACGCACCCGTTGACGCGGAATCTGGTTATGATGAGCGTACTGCAAAAAGACTACGAATTTTCTCCTGCTGAAGGATCAGTTCCAAACGCCTATCTTAAGCAAAAAAAGTTCTACATGACCACTCAGACGTATGAAGAATTTATTCAAAAAGCAACCGGCGACGAAATCGGCGGGTTCGGCATCAAGGAGGTGAATGATCTTAGCGGGCTTGCCCATGACCCTGAAGCACAGCCCTTATACATCGGGCAGCCGCTTTTTAAGACGTCTTCAGCCAGGCTCGCGCGGGTCGCCGGGCCGGTGGATCCGTTGGGGCAGGCAGAGATTGCTTCGGCGCCGAAGGCGCCTCGCAATGACTGGCCCGCAGCGGGGGCTCGCAATGACGGGAGGGGACCCGTAGGGGCGCGATTTATTGCGCCTGAGCTCTTGCAAGCTGTTGACCAAAGTGAGGTTCCTGATTTGGCCGTGCAATCGGAGTTACTCCCGTCTCTCAATGAAAAAAATGAGAATTTGATCCCCGCGGTTGTTTCTATTCTTAAAGAACGGTCTAGAGGCGTATTTCTTATAGATGATTTTCTAAGAAATCACAGCGAAGCGGCTAGCGGAGGTTATTTATTGGGGTTAAGCGACCTCCAAACGCAGAAATGGGTAACGGACCTTAATCTTGTCAGTTGGCCGGACGCCTATGGGGCCCTTCATCTTCGCGACACGGAAGAAAACCATGATCGATTTATGGAAAGCATAATCGCTGATAATAGGGCGATCGTTTTCGTTGTCCCATCAGGGCTCAATACCCATGCGGAAGCCGGTGTCACAAAAAATGAAATGATGTGGTTATTGAACCATCCGGATCAGCTGGGGAACGTCTATTTCGTGTTCGGTGAAAGCGACGAGATCGGGCGCCCTGCACGGCTGGCGGAGGCCGAAGTGTCTTCAGCCAGGCTCGCGCGGGTCGCCGGGCCGGGTGGGTTGGGCAGGCGCTTAAGGGCGGCGGGATTGGCGGTGACGCTCCCGGCGCCCGGGGCGGCAAAGACGGCGGCAAGCGGTGGCGTTATGGAAAAACCGATTCCCGCTTCCGCGGGAATGACAGGGGTGGCGGGAATGACAGGGGTGGGGGACACGTTGAGGCGGGCAGAGATTGCTTCGGCGCCGAAGGCGCCTCGCAATGACTGGCCCGCAGCGGCAGCTGGCAATGACGGGAGGGGCCCCGTAGGGGCGCAATTTATTGCGCCTGGGCGGAGCTTCTTGAGCGACTTGAGGCTGGGAACGGTTTTGCCGCGGGAGCGGGTGGCCAACGCGGCTGAGGTGGGTCCTAAAGCGCGGGAAATTTTAGCCGATATGTTTGTGAGACAGGCGGACGAATTAAAAAGAGGCAGAATCATTCCGTTTCATGTGGAAATCAACAGGCATGTGGCTGTCAGGCTTGTTCTGGATGATCGCGGCACAAGACCCGCGCGTTTTGAGCTTTTGGATTTACACGATAAAGATGCCGAAGGTCATTATGCCGTTTTTGGGGAAGTTCCGATCACAAGCTATCTCCTTCAGAAAGCCATCCAGCGGCGGCTTGAGGCCAAGTCGAAGGGGCGGGCCATTAAAGCGCCGGTCTCACCGGCCGTGACCGAAGAACATAAAGAAGCGCTCAAGATAGCCATGCAGGTGATGGCGGACGAGCGCTTTGGGGACAAGATGTTCATTCAATTTCTCAGAGGTTTAGGGCCCCTTCAAACAGAAAACCGCCAGGTGCTGGTTCTTATTGACCGTGATACGCGCAGTCCGGATAGATTGCTTTCAAAAATTCAAGAGGTAAAGAATTTGATTCGGGAACGAGGACAAGGAACGGGCCTTGGTTTTGAGCATGAATTTGTCCGTTTTGTCCGACTGAACGAAAAACGCGGATATTTTGTCGGCGAGAACGGTCAAGCGATTCATAGAAGCCGGCTTCTGAGGTATCATGTGGTTATTCTTGCGGATGTCGGAGAAGACCAGGCGTTTGTCAATACGATCGCCGCGATGGGAGGCAGAATCATGCCGACCGGCAGAGAGTTCACCGACCAGGGCTATCGTGTTTATCCCGGCAAAGCAGAGATTGAATCATGCATCATGGAAGCTTTGGAGAAGAAGGGCACCTATCGGATCGATTCGCCGCTCGGCCGTCTTCTGAGCCGGCTGATTTACCGCGGCACGGGGATATTGGTAACGATTCTATTCGAAAAATATTTTCTTGTGGTCAACACCGAGAACGGGTCGGCGCGGATTTACCGCATTCAATTATCCATTCAGCCGGTCGCCTTCAACGTCGGCCAACAGGTTTTTGAGGTGGTCGCCAGCCTGGCCGCCGTGGGGTCGGCGGCTTAAAAGCTTGACAAAATGGGCATTAGTAATGTATCCTTTAAGTAAGGAGACATTACCATGCTTGTCAGGCGGACCAGTAAAAATCAGTTGACCCTTCCCAAGGCGATTCTCGAGAAAGCCGGCATTGGCCGGCAAGACGATACTTTTGAGGCTGAGTACGACAAACGCCGGCACGCCATTCTTTTGCGGCCGGTGCGTGTGGTCATAGAAGAGAAGATTTCAGATGAGGCGATCGATCGCTTTGAAAAAGAAGCGCTTCGTATCGGACCGCAGGAAAAAATCCTAAAATCCCGCCAAGAAGCCGACAGGTTCCTCCAAGACCGACTTAAAAAGTGAAATTCGTTTATCGGCCGGCGTATCTTAAGGCTTTTGACGCCGCCGATACCGCCCTTCAAAAACAGATCATCCAAACCGATAAAGAGATCAAAAATTACCTGGAGACCGGCCAGGCGCGGTATGGTTTGCGCATTAAAAAAATCGGCAGGCTCAGCTTCGAGGGCCGAGTCAGCGACAAGATACGCATTGTTTGGGTAAAGGAAAAAGGCCTGATCAGTTTCGCAATGGTCGGCGACCACCGGCAGGTTCAAAACTACCTGAGAAATTTCCAAATCTGATTTGGATAAATCTTTGTTATAATCAAATTATAATGATTAAAATTATCACTCAGAAAATTTCCCCGGACGGCTTGAGAGGTTTTTTGGGGAAACCGTTTTCGGATATGGTGAAGTTTGTCGCCGATGTTGAAAAGGGGATCCTCGCCATGGGCGGGGAGCTGCATTCGGACGCCGAGGCCGTGCTTTTGCAGAAAGGTTCTTCCCAAAAAAATCTCTGGGGAGGCAATGTGTATCCGGGTAGTGATGGGGCCGCACCGCGCATCGAATACACGTCGATGATCAATATCCGGCCTTCGGCGGGGAATCGTTCAATGGAACTCAAGGACGAAAAAGCTCGCGGTAGAGTCAAGGCGGTTCTGGATAAGCTAATCTTATGACGACGATTTCGTTGGAACGATGGAACGCCATGCCGCTGGGGACGAGGCTTCTCAACGTGGCGTCGGAGCTGACGCGCGCGAAAAACCTGGCGGCGGAAGACGCGGACCTGACGCGGCTGTCCATCGAGCGGGCGCTGGACCTCCTGGATCTGACGGTTGAGACGGCGCGAGCGGACTTTAATTTCACAAGAGAGCTTTTAAGGCTGCGGGAGGCGCTCGGAGGACAGTATCAAGATCCCGAAAAAGATTCCCTCGAGGCCATTTTAAAAATTTTTTTGGATATGAAAGCAGAAACCCATAATCTTGGATTGGAAGTTTAGCGCTCAGTCGTCATTGCGAGAGAGCGAAGCGACCGAAGCAATCTTTGTCATATCATTCTTACAGAGATTGCTTCGGTCGCCGCGGCGACCTCGCAATGACCTGATAGGCATGGTCATTGCGAGGAGGAACGCAGTGACGACGAAGCAATCTCTGTCAAGCCATGGGTAAAAATTATTATGTTTACATGATGATGAATCCTGGGGATACGGTTATTTATACCGGCGTGACCAACGATCTTCCCAAAAGGGTTTATGAGCATAAAAATAAGTTAGTCGAAGGGTTTACATCCAAGTACAATGTGACAAAATTGGTTTATTATGAGATGTTCAATGATGCTTATAACGCCATCTCGCGCGAGAAACAAATTAAAGCGGGATCGCGCAGGAAAAAGCTAGAGTTGATAGAGTCATTTAATTCCGAATACAAAGATTTGCAGTTGGCATAGATTGCTTCGGTCGCCTTCGGCGACCTCGCAATGACCTGATAGGCATGGTCATTGCGAGGAGGAACGTAGTGACGACGAAGCAATCTCTGTGATCGCATAGATTGCTTCCCGCCACAAAGCGCTGGCGGGCACAGCGCTGCGCTCGCAATGACCCCGTTGGAGGTCGGCATGAACGAATATGAAACGCAGATAAAGAATCTTTACGCGACTTTTTCAGCGCGGGATGGCGTGATGCGCAGGAAACTCGCGCGGCCTTTGACGCTGTCTGAGAAGATCCTGGCGTATCACGCGTCAGACCTGAAAAATCAGGAGTTTACGCGCGGCGTCAGCTATCTCTCGCTTTATCCCGATCGCGTGGCCATGCAGGACGCCACCGCGCAGATGGCGCTTTTGCAGTTCATGCTGGCCGAGCGCCAATCCGCGGCGGTTCCCACCACGATTCACTGCGATCACCTGATCCAGGCGCGGCATGGCGCCTTGGAAGACACCAAAAAAGCCCTCCAAGTCAATCAAGAGGTTTATGATTTTTTAAGAACGGCTTCGATGCGTTATGGCATCGGTTTTTGGCAGCCGGGCGCGGGTATTATTCACCAGGTGATTTTGGAAAATTACGCTTTTCCGGGTGGGCTCATGATCGGGACCGATTCCCATACACCCAATGGCGGAGGTCTGGGGATGCTGGCCATCGGTGTAGGGGGTGCTGACGCGGCGGATGTGATGTCGGGTCTTTCTTGGGAAGTGAAATGTCCCAAACTCATCGGCGTTCACCTCAAAGGAAGTTTGAGCGGTTGGGCGTCTGCCAAGGACGTGATTTTAAAACTTTGCGGTCTTCTCACGGTTAAAGGCGGCACGGACAAAATCGTCGAATACTTTGGTCCGGGCACGCGATCCATCAGCTGCACGGGCAAAGGAACGATTGCCAATATGGGCGCGGAGCTGGGCGCGACCACCTCTGTTTTTCCTTATGATGACCGCATGGCGGATTATCTCAAGATGACCAAAAGAAGCCAGGTGGCCGAGCTGGCTGATCAGCACCGGGAGTTTCTAGGGGCTGATCCCGAAGTCGAGAGAGACCCTAAAAACTTTTATGACGAGGTGATTGAGATAGATCTTTCAACGCTCGAGCCGTATGTGGTGGGTCCTCACACCCCTGATTTGGCGCGTCCTGTTTCTCAGTTTGCCCGTGAGGTTCGTGAGAAGAATTATCCCGTTGAGATCCGCGCCGCGCTGATCGGAAGCTGCACTAATTCTTCCTATGAAGACATCGGCCGCGCCGCGCATGTGGCGGATCAGGCCAAAAAGGCGGGTCTTAAGTCCAAATGTTATTTTCTCATCACGCCGGGTTCGGACCAGATTCACAACACCATTCGCCGTGACGGGCAGATGGCCTCCCTGGAAAAAATGGGCGGCACGGTTTTGGCCAATGCCTGCGGCCCCTGCATCGGGCAATGGAAACGCGATGACATCAAAGAAGGCGAAAAAAACTCCATCATCACTTCATTTAACCGGAATTTCCCGGCGCGCAATGACGGCAATACGGAAACCCTGGCTTTTATCGCGTCTCCCGAGATCGTGACGGCTTTTGCCATCGCCGGCCGGCTGGATTTTAATCCTCTGACGGACAAACTGAAAACGCCTGATGGTAAGGAAGTGCTGTTGACGCCCCCGTCGTCGCCCGAGCTTCCCGCGAAGGGTTATGCCGCCGGAGAGAGCGGGTTTATCGCGCCCTTGGATCCGGCTGAGCGCGAAAAAGTCCAGGTTTTGATCAATGCGGTCAGCGACCGGATTCAAAAACTCGAACCCTTTAATCCCTGGGACACGAAAGACTTCGAAGATCTCTACATCCTTTTAAAGGCCAAAGGCAAATGCACCACCGACCATATTTCGCCGGCAGGGCCGTGGCTCAAGTTTCGCGGGCATCTGGATAAAATTTCCGACAACATGCTGTTGGGCGCCAATAACGCCTGGACGACACGACCGGGTAACGTGAAACATTGGCTGGAAGGCGGCAAGGAAACCCATGCCGCTGACGCCGCCCGCGACTACAAAAGGGAAGGGCTGGGTTGGGTGGTGATTGGCGATGAGAATTACGGCGAGGGCTCAAGCCGCGAGCATGCCGCCATGTCGCCGCGGCACCTCGGCTGCAAAGCCATCATCGCCAAAAGTTTCGCGCGCATCCATGAGACGAACTTGAAAAAACAGGGGCTTTTGCCGCTGCGTTTCGCCAATCCCGCGGACTACGACAAAATTGTGGAGAATGATAAGGTCTCCATCCTGGGGCTGACGGGTCTTGCGCCGGGTCAATCGCTCATGATGGTATTGAAGCACGCGAACGGAAAGACGGAAAATATCGAGGTGATCCATTCTTTCACGGCCGAGCAAGTCGAATGGTTCAGGGCCGGCTGCGCGCTCAATTTGATGAAGGGACAGTAAGCCGTCATTGCGAAACTGTCATTGCGAGGAGCGGAGCGGTTGCGAGGAGCGGAGCGGTTGCGAGGTCGCCGAAGGCGACCGAAGCAAACTCTGCTAGAGACGACATAGATTGCTTCGGTCGCCTTCGGCGACCTCGCAATGACCAGAGGAGCTCGCAATGACGTGAGGTACTCGCAATGACTGTTGCGGGAATGACAGCCCTGTGTTATAAATAATTCCAATGCCAATCAAAACGCAGTCGTCCAAGCCGAAAGCTGCAAGCGCCGCGACAGGAAAAAATTACGCGGCGGTCAAAGAATTTATCCGGCACCATTATCGTCATTTTAACGCCGCCGTCATCATCGACGCGGCGGAGGCCTATGCCCGTCATCTAAAAGACGGCGGCAAGATGTTTTTCGCCATGGCCGGCGCCATGAGCACCGGTGAGCTTGGCCTTTCCCTGGCGGACATGATACGCGAAGGCAAAGTTCACGGCATTTGCACCACCGGCGCCAATCTCGAAGAAGACATATTCAATCTCGTCGCGCACAACCACTACAAGCGCGTCCCGGGATATCGGAGCCTTTCCGACCGCGAAGAGGAGGAGCTTCGCGACAAGGGCTTGAACCGCGTCACCGATACCTGCATTCCCGAGGAGGAGGCGATGCGGCGCATCGAGCGGCAGGTTTTAAAGTTCTGGCAAAAAGCAGACAAAGCGGGTGAGCGTTATTTTCCGTACGAGTACATGTACCAGCTTTTACGGAGCGGCGTCATCAAAAAGTTTTACGAAATCGATCCGAAAGACTCCTGGGTCTTGGCCGCTTGTGAGAAAAATATCCCCATTTTCACGCCGGGCTGGGAAGACTCGACACTCGGCAACATCTTTGTCGCCAATGTCATCCGCAAGGACGTTTCGAATTTTCAAGTGGTGAAGTCCGGCGTTGAGCAGATGGCCGCCCTCATCGACTGGTACAAAAAAAATACGACGACGCAGTCGCTTGGTTTTTTTCAAATCGGCGGCGGGATCGCCGGAGATTTTCCGATTTGCGTGGTGCCGCTTATCCTGCAGGATTTGAAGGAAAAATGCCGGCTTTGGGGTTATTTCTGCCAGATTTCCGACAGCACGACTTCCTACGGTTCCTATAGCGGCGCGGTGCCCAATGAAAAAATCACCTGGGGCAAGCTCGCTTCCGACACCCCGCGTTTTGTGATCGAGTCGGACGCCTCCATTGTCGCTCCGCTTATTTTCTCCTACGTTCTGGCGAAATGAAAAGTTGTCATTCCGAGGGAGTTACCGCAGGCGACGAGTCGAGGAATCAACTTGATCCCTCGACTCGCTGCGCTCGCTCGGGATGACATGGACTCTTCTCTCGACGCCATTTATGAGGACATGCTGCTCAACATCGACAAGCTCCGCAAGGAAAAACTCGATGTCATGGAGCTGCGGCTGCTCAACACCGCTTTCAAAGAGCTTCGTTACGCGTTAAAAGTTTTTAAACCCTATCGTGGCATTCCCAAAGCCGCTGTTTTTGGCTCGGCGCGCACGCCCAAGCATCACGAGATCTTCCGATACGCCCGTGACTTCGGCAAGAGGCTTTCTAAAAAAGGCTGGATGGTGATCACAGGCGGCGCCAGCGGCATCATGGAAGCGGTGATGGACGGCGCCGGCGCGAAAAACAGCTTCGGATTGAATATCCTGCTGCCTTTTGAGCAGGCGGCCAGTCCCGTGATCCTGGGCAACGAAAAACTCATTCACTTCAAGTATTTTTTCACCCGAAAGCTTATGTTTTTAAAAGAGTCCCAGGCCACCGTGTTGTTTCCGGGCGGTTTTGGAACGTTTGACGAAGGTTTTGAGTCGCTGACGCTCGTCCAGACGGGCAAGGCCATGCCGCGGCCCATCGTGATGGCGGATAATCCCGGAGGCACATTTTGGACATCGACGCTGGAGCTTTGGAAAAAAAATCTCACGGAGGAGCGGTTGATTTCCCCGCAGGACCTGTCGCTCGTTCGGCATTATCAGGACATGGAAGAGGCCGCCGAAGAGGTGGTCCATTTTTACAAAAACTACCATTCCGCGCGGTTTTTTAAGGATGAATACCTGATGCGGTTTCGCAAACCTATCGCCGACGCGACGATTGAGCGTTTAAATGGGGAGTTCGCGGACATCTTGTCTCACGGGGAATTTCGTCGATTGGAGTCCGTTGAGGAGGATGACCAGAAAGACCCGAGTCTTGGACGCATCATCTTTGCCTTTAACCGGTCCAGTTACAGTCGGATACGGCAGTTGATTGATGTCCTGAACTCCTTGTAGCGCCAGGCGCACCCGGCACCCCCGGTACCTTGAGGCGGTACCTTGAGGAACCAATTAACATTGACTGCTGGGGGCAGCTTTAGTATCCTGTTTTTACCGCAGCGCAGAGAGTTTTAATTCCACCAATAATACCAAGGATGATGACTTTATGAAGCAAATTTTGATATTACCCGCCGCTCTTTTAACCGCTTTTGTTTTTTCATCCGCCGCTTTTGCCGATGCGGGACCCCTGTCTTCGGAAGAGTCGCCGGAACCGCTCGGCCAATTTCCCAAGACGGAAGTGAGGGCTGTCGGTTCGGAGGCTTCTTCGCAAGGCGTGGATATTAATTTCCCGCCAGTCAAAACAGATGATGATGCCCGCATGGCCAAGAAGTTTTCCTGGTGGCCGACGGACGCGCGCCCCGCTCCGGTGAAAGACGAGGGTCGCAGCGGTTACTGGTGGTGGCCGCAAACCCCGGGATCGGCGCGGCCCTGGGGCAATCAAGGATTTGTGTATGTGCGCAAAGTCATTTTTGATTACAAAAGTTCCTCCGGCGAGATGAAGCCGTCGCTGGTGATCAAAAAAGTGATCAAGAACGTGAAAGTTTATTTTGATTTTGACAAGTCCGCTTTGCGCGATGACGCTCAAGAAGCGTTGACGCAGGCGCTTGAGACGATGACCAGCCACCCTGAAGCGGATATTCTCATCACCGGCAACGCCGATGTCCGCGGCTCCGAGAAGCACAACCTGAAACTGGGTGAGAAACGCGCGGCCAATGTGAAAGACTTTTTAACCGAGCAGGGCTTGCCGGAAGACCGGATCAGGATTTTAAGCCGCGGGAAGCTCGACGCCATGGCGCCTCGCACGGATCTTGTGGGCATGCAGAAGGATCGCAACGCCCAGTTCATGATCGCTGAAGTGGAAGAAGTGATGATCCCTTCTTCTCAGGCGGGTCTTTATGAGGACAAGAAAGTTGTCGAAGAGCGGCAGCTTTTTGAAGGCGACATCAAAGTCGATACGCGCGAGGTCACGATCCAGCAGGGGGATACGCTTTGGAGTATCGCCAAGCGCGAGTATGGCGACGGCCGCCAGTGGAAAAGGATTTACGAGTTCAACAAGGACTTACTGCCCAATCCGGACCGGCCGAAAAAGGGCACGAAGATCAAGATTCCAATAGAATAAATAAAATGTCATTGCGAGGCCGCCGCGGCGGCCGAAGCAATCTCTGAACAGGGATTGCTTCGTCGGCCGCCGAGGCGACCTCCTCGCAATGACGATATGGAGGCACTTATGGACAATCAATCGGTAGCGCGTTCGGCGCAGGTCGCCGAATCCAACTTTCTTTCCCGTGTGTATCTTTGGATGGCCGGCGGCCTGGTCGTTTCCGCCGCCGCTTCCTTCTGGCTTTTGTCACAACCCAATCTGCTCAGAGCCGTTTTCACCAACAGCGCGCTTTTGATTGGTTTGGTGATCGCGGAATTGGGACTGGTGATCTGGTTTTCAGCCGCCGCGATGCGCATGAGTGTGGCGATGGGTTCCACGCTCTTTTTGGCCTATTCCTTTCTGAACGGGATCACGCTCACTTCCATTTTCCTGGTGTACACCGGGGTTTCCGTGCTCACGACTTTTGCCGTGACGGCCGGGACTTTCTTTTTCTTCAGCCTTTATGGCGCGACGACCAAGAAAGACCTGACGGGAGTGGGGGGCTTGGCGATCATGGGCCTTATCGGCGTTATCATCGCCAGTATCGTCAATATTTTCCTGAAAAGCTCGGCTCTCATGTGGGTCACGACTTTTATCGGCATCGCCGTGTTTCTGGGTCTTATCGCCTACGATACGCAGAAACTCAAAGCCATCCGCGCGACGGGTTGTGAGAACGCCGAAGCCGAAAAACGCGTGGCGATCTTGGGCGCGTTGACGCTGTATCTTGATTTTATTAATCTCTTCATTCTTCTTTTAAGGATATTCGGCAAGCGAAGAGATTAACGAAGTGGTTGGCAATAACAATTGAATCGGGGGCCTACTTAAACAGTAGGCTCCTTTTTTTGTGAAAGAGGAACGATGTCCCTTTTATTGAAAAAAGTCGAAAGACCTCGCGAGCTCAAGTGGTACCAGGCCAGCGCCATGCTGTATGGGGACTGGGGCACTTCGAAGGCTTATGTTTTGGGTCTGGCTTTTGCGCTGGCCGGGCACGCCTCGATGTTTTATCTTTTGGCCATGAGCGCTCTCACGGCTGTCATCGGATTTTGTTACATTATTATTTGCAAAGCTTATCCGGATGGCGGAGGAGTTTATTCGGCGGTTCGTAATCGTTCAAAAATCCTAGCGGTTGTCGGCGCGCTTCTTTTGGTGGCGGATTACGTGGTTACCGCCTCACTGAGCAGTCTGGACGCATTTCACTACATTGGTTTTGCTCATCCGGAGTTGTGGGCGATAGGGGCTTTGACTCTTATCGGACTGATCAATATTTTTGGACCTGCCAAGAGCGGCAATATCGCCGCCTTCATCGCTGTCGCCATGGTCTCCGTTTTGGGCATTCTCTGCGTGGCTGTTTTTCCTCATTTAAAAGAGGTTCAGATCACCCCTCCCCAAGGTTCTTTTTTTGCGCATTGGACAAGTTTTGTCGGCATTGTGTTAGCGCTTTCCGGCGTAGAGGCCATTGCCAATACAACCGGAATCATGGTGGAGCCTGTCAAACGCACGGCCAAACGCGCGATTGTGCCGGTGCTCATCGAGGTTACGGTTATTTCGCTGATTTTGGGCGCGGCGATGAATGCGATCCCTGGACTGACTGGGCACACCGAAGACATGATTCGCGTAATCGGTGAGCATTATATCGCTCCCTGGTACGGGAAAGTGGTGGCGGTGGTGATGGCGCTTTTACTTTTGTCGGCCTGCAATACGGCTATTACGGACCTGATCAGCATCATGTTTCTGATGTCCAAGGACAAAGAGCTGCCGCCGATTTTCTCGAACCTTAACCGGTATGGCATGCCGTGGTTTGCGCTTCTTTTGGCTGTGTGCGTCCCGGCCTTGGTTTTGCTTTTGGAGAATAGCGTTGAACGTCTGGCGGCCCTTTATGCCATCGGTGTCGTCGGGGCCATCGCTATTAATCTCACCGCCTGTTGCACGAATTTTAATTTGACCATCAAGAAACCGGAAAGGTTTATCTTGGGGGCGGCGGCGGTGATCATGGTGGCGATTGAAATCACCATTATTTATGAAAAACATCATGCGGTTGTTTTTGCCGCGACCGTTCTGGGCGTTGGCCTTTTGGCGCGTGCCGGCGCCCAGTGGGTGGAGCGCGCGCGTGTGGCGGTGCCGGAGGTCTTGGGCATCAATGTGCTCACCGTGCAGGAGGCGCGCGACCTCATGCCGCTTTATCGGGGTTCGACGCTTGTGGCCGTGAAAACAGCCAACGCCTCGCTGGTGGAGGAGGCTTCGCTGCACGCCAGAGGTAAAGGGGAGAAGGTAGTTTACACGCTTTTTGTGGAAGAAAAGCCTCCCGGCTGGGGCTATCCCACCGAAGTGGAGCCCGCGAAAGAATCGGTTTCGGTTCTCAATGAAGTCGTGCAGGAATTTGAGAAACACGGCATCACGGCCGTGCCCTTATGGAACTTGGGGGATGATCCGGGCGGAACGATTGTTAAAACGTCCAAAGAGCTGGAGCTGGATACGGTGATGATCGGCACCACACGCCGGACGGCATTGGAAAGACTTTTGAAAGGGGAAGTACTGAAGCGGATTTCAGCGGAATTGCCGCAGGAAAAACATTTAGTGATCTGCAACTAGTAGTCAGTAGACAGGTTTCAGTAGACAGGGGAAAATCAGAAAATACGTTTTTGGTTTTCCCTGAACGCTGTCTACTGACTACTGTCTACTTAACGGAGGTTTTTGTGTCTATTCTGGTTCTGGTTCGTCATGGAGAGTCGCAGTGGAATCTGGAAAACCGGTTTACCGGATGGGTGGATGTGCCTTTGTCTCCAAAGGGAGTGGAGGAGGCGAAGCTCGCAGGTGATTGTCTTAAAAAACAAAACATTCATCTGGACAAAGCGTATACCTCGGCGCTCCAGCGCGCGCAGCACACCTTAAAGATTATCTTAGAGCGTTTGGGCGTAAATATTTCGGTAGAAAAAGATCAGGCTTTGAATGAGCGTCATTACGGTGATTTGCAAGGTCTGAATAAGGCGGAGACCGCCAAAAAGTTTGGTGATGACCAGGTCAAAATCTGGCGGCGTTCTTATGATATCGCGCCCCCCGGTGGAGAAAGCCTGAAAGACACCGCGGCGCGCACCCTGCCTTATTTTCAGTCCAGGGTTGAAAAAGACCTGAAAGATGGTAAAAACATCATCGTCGCCGCTCATGGCAATAGCCTCCGTTCCATTATCATGCACCTGGATAAACTCACCAAAGAACAAGTGTTGGAGCTCAACCTGGCTACGGGCATTCCCATCATCTACGAATTCGATAAAAATCTCAAAGTCCTCTCCAAAAACACTCTAACTTCCTAACCAAATTTTCATTAGTTTTACGCGGGGACGGTTCCTTTTAAGGCAAAAAGTGCCAGGTGTAAAATTTTTAAAATTTTACCGAACGGACACCTGGCACTTTTTGCCTTAAAAGGAACCGTCCCCGTGACAGGATTGATTAAAATTGGTTAGAACTTGACATAAAAGTTTTGATTTGCTAGGCTTTAGTTAAGTTGTTGGTTCTTAAAAAGGAGGAGATATCTGTGACTGACTGGCAAACCACAGTTTTGGAGCCTGTTGAAGCGATGTGGGCGCGTGTGATGGGGTTCTTGCCCACCTTGGTCAGTGTTATTCTTATTCTCATTATTGGCTGGCTGATCGCCGCTCTGGTTCAGCGCGTTGTGACCCGTTTTTTGAAGCTGGCCAGACTCGACACCGTCAGTGAAAAAATAGGCATTTCCAATATCCTGACGAAGGGGGACATCAATTACACCCTTTCGGAAATCATCGGAGTTCTCATTTACTGGCTTCTCATGCTGGTGGTGGTGCTGGCGGCCGTCAATACGCTTCAGCTCACGGTAGCCGCCGAGCTCCTCAATCAGGTTATTCTTTATCTTCCCAACGTCATCGCCAGCATTTTCATTCTGGTGCTGGGCATTTTCTTCGCCAGCGTCATGGGCAATACGGTGAGGACCACCGCGGCCAACGCGCGCGTGCAACAAGCCAGAACCTTAGGGCAGGTGACGCAGGCGGTTATCATTGTATTCACCATCATCGAAGCGATACGCCAGCTTAAAGTCGATACGACTTTGTTCGATATGGTGATCCAATTCACCTTAGCGGCCATCGCTTTGGGCATCGGTTTGGCCATCGGACTGGGCTGCAAGGATATGGCGGCCAAGTATGTGGGATCACTCATTGATAGCTTTAAATCGAGAAAATAATCTATAAAGAAGTGTACGGGTTGGCGGGTGGGCGAGTGTGCGGGTTGAAGGATTATTTCAATTAACCCGCACACCCGTCAACCCGTACACCCGCGCACACATTTTCCCGCCGTTTGTGATACACTCAAATCCATGAAATTTAATTTATTCATTTTTACATTATTATTAGTTACGGGCTGCGCGCCTTACGGGCCTGAAGAGCTGGACCGTCTTATCAAAGAGGATCCCCAGTTCCGCCAAATGATCCAGTTCCGCGATATAATCCACGCCGAAGCGCGGTTGATCAAAGACGACCTCTTGGGCCGAAAGAAAGCCATGGACGCTCAGATCGAAAAACTCAGGTCCGAATATGACGGTTACGCCAAAGCGCAGAACGTGAAAATCGAAAAGTTTGAGATGACCATCGCCGCCAACCGCAACGCCTTGAAACGCGAGATGGATACGGCCAGCGCGGCGATTGCCGCCAAGGAGAAGGAATTGGAAGGCTACCAGAAAACCTTGGCGGATGTGCAGCATGTTTTGAAAGAGAGTAAGGGGATTACATTGTCCGTCCAGGAGCGCCAGAAATGGGAAGAGCGCGTGTTGATGCTTTCGGAAAAAATCAGGCCGTTAAGCGAAGAAATACAGAACCTCAAGATACAAAATAAACTGAGAAAGAGAAAGATCAGTTTTTTAAAATGACAAATGAATGACCAAATTTGAAAATTTTATAATTTGAATTTTATTTGTCATTTGAATTTTGTCATTTGTCATTAACATTGCATGCCGCAAATTCCTTTTTTTGAACGCCTCCCAGTCTTCTTGGACCCTCTTTCCGTTTATCGGCTCCTGCGTTCCCCAGGCAAGCCCGGAGTGTTGTTGGAAAGCGCGCGCCTGGCTCCCCATACCGGCCGCTATTCGCTGGTGGCTTGCCGGCCTTATGATGAAATCCGGTCCCAAAAGAATGGGCCGGATCCCTTCGCGATCCTAAAAAAATGTCTTCGCCAAAAAAAATCAGAAGCCCGATCCGGTTTTCCGCCTTTCACCGGAGGGGCGGTGGGCGTTATTCATTATGAGGCCCGGCATTGGATTGAAAAAAGGAAATCGGGAGGCTGTCATCCCCATGATGATCTGGGCTTGCCGGAAGTCCATTTTTTTCTCTTTGATGAGGGGATCGTATTTGATCACGCGGAAAAAGCCGTTTACGGTTTCGCAAAAACAAAAAGGGCTTTAAAAGATTTGGAGACTCAAAGCGCAAGCGCGCGGTCACGCGCCCCGGGCCGCGATGAATCTCAAGCGCTCCTTAAGCCAGCCAAGGCCCAGTGTTCCATGACACGCGAAGTTTTTTTGAAATCAGTCGAGACGATTAAACAATTTATCCAAAAAGGCGACATCTTCCAGGCCAATTTGTCCCAGCGGTTTACTTTTTCTTTTCAGGCGGCTGTTGAAACGGTGTACGCCCGGCTTCGCCGGATCAACCCTTCCGCTTTTTTCGGCATCTTCGATGCGGGTGATTATCAAATCCTCTCCGGCTCTCCGGAGCGTTTGGTTAAAGTCGAGGAGGGACTTATTCAAACGCGGCCGATTGCGGGCACGCGTCAAAGAGGGGTGGGCGCCGCGCAGGATGAAGCGGCGGGCTTGGATCTTCTTTTGAGTGAAAAAGAGCGCTCCGAGCATATCATGCTGGTGGATTTGGAGCGCAATGATATGGGGCGCGTGGCTGAGTATGGCAGTGTCGCGGTGGATGAACTGATGACGCTGGAAGACTATTCCCATGTGAAGCACATTGTTTCCAATGTGCGCGGGACGCTCAAGGCGGGCCTTGATTCGGTCGACGCGCTCAAGGCTTTTTTTCCGGGAGGGACGATTACCGGGGCCCCTAAAATCCGGTGCATGGAGATACTGGATGAGCTTGAGCCCTGTGTGAGGGGTCCCTACACGGGTTCGATGGGTTATTTTAGCTTTACGGGCAACATGGATTTCAATATCATTATCCGCAGCCTCTTGATTCATCAGGGCCGCGCGCATCTTTCGGTGGGCGCGGGCATTGTGGCGGATTCGGTACCCGAAAAGGAATATGACGAAACCCTTTATAAAGCAACAGCTGTTCTCGAAGCCCTTTTTGGACGGCAAAACGCGCTCGCTTTCCTCAAGCGATGCGGCCCTGGCGCTGGACGCGCTCGATAATCTTTCTTTTTTTGAGACGTTAAGAGCCTATGAGGGAAAAATTTTCCGTTTGGAACAGCATTTGAATCGGCTGCATGAGTCCTGCCGCGGAGCCGCTCGAGGCATCGCGTCGATTCCGCGGCTAGCGGCCTGGGCGCGGCGGTCGTTTAAAGAGGCGGAAATGCCGGAGGCAATCCTGCGCCTTTCCATTTACTGGAAAAACGCCGATGCCGGCGCGTTGACGCTGACAGTCCGTCCTTTTGCCGCTTATCCCACCGAGTGGTATACCGAAGGCGTCGATTTAAAAACAGTGGTGCCCCGGCGATGGCCGCTCAAGTCCCAGGATCCGCAAATCAAGGCCTCGCAATTCATGAATGGGGTGATGGCGCATTTGGACGCCCGACAGGCCGGCGCGCGTGAGCTTTTGTTTTTGGGCGAGGGGAAATTTGTCGCCGAAGGCAGCGTCTCCAATGTTTTTATCATCAAGTCAAAAAGGCTTTTGACACCGCATGTCGCATCAGGTATTTTAAAGGGGGTCACGCGCGGCGTTATTCTGGAAGCGGCCGCCAGGCGCCAATGGGACGTTCTTGAAACGTTTTTAACGCGGCATGAGTTTTACACCGCCGACGAATGCTTTATTACCAACACCTCTTCCGAAGTTTTGCCCGTCGTTCGCATTGACGGTCGTCGGATCGGCAGCGGCCTGCCGGGTGAAATGACAAAAATTCTGGCTCAAGATTTCAAAAAATGCCTAAAATCAAACGCGCGATCCTAAGCGTGTACCACAAAGAGGGAATAGTCCCATTCGCCCGGTTTTTGACCGAAAAGGGCGTTGAGGTTATTTCTACCGGCGGAACTTTCGCTCTTTTGAAAAAAGAGGGCGTTCCGGCGAAAGAGGTGTCGCAAGTCACCGGTTTCCCGGAAATGCTGGATGGCCGCGTGAAAACCCTTCACCCCAATCTCCACGCCGGGCTTCTGGCCATCCGCGGCAACGCGGCGCATGAAAAATCACTCGAAGAATACGGCATCCGGCCCATCGATCTTTTGGTGGTCAATCTTTATCCTTTTGCCGAGACCGTCCGCTCAAAAGCTCCCCAGGAAGAAATCATCGAAATGATTGATATCGGCGGGCCGGCGATGCTTCGAAGCGCGGCCAAAAACTTTAAATACGTCGCCGCTGTCTCGGACCCGGCGGACTATGAAATGGTTTTAAAAGAGCTCCGCGAAAAGGATATGACGCTGACGGAGCCAACCCGCCGGTTGCTGGCCGCTAAAGTATTCCGGTTGACCGCGCTTTATGATGGAATGGTTCGCGATTTTTTTTCCGGAAACGCTTCCCGGGAAAGCGGCGGTTTTCCGGCGGCGCTTTCCCTGCAGTTTCAAAAAGAAGCGGACCTTCGTTATGGAGAGAATCCCCATCAAAAAGGAGCGCTTTACAAGACATCTTCCGGCCAGGCGCCGGGGGGCGTGATTGGCGCGAAAAAACTCAACGGCAAGGAATTATCTTTCAACAACATCCTGGATTTGGACGCGGCTTTGGAAATGGTCAGCGCTTTTACTGAACCGGCTTGCGCCATCATCAAGCATACGGGGCCTTGCGGATTTTCCGTCGCCAAAAATTCTCTCGTGGCTTTTAAGAACGCGTTGGCCTGCGATCCGGTTTCGGCGTTTGGCTCGATCATTGGATTCAACCACACGGTCGATTTAAAAACGGCCCGCGCCATTCTCGACAGTGGTTTTGTGGAATGCGTCATTGCCAGGCAATTTGAAAAAGACGCTCTGGAGCTCTTGAAGACCAAAAAAAACTTAAGGCTCCTGTCTGTAGCCGCGGGCTGGGCCGGCGAGGAGTGGGATTTTAAGAAAGTGCGGGGAGGGGTTTTGCTGCAAGATCGCGATACCAAGGGCGTGTCTTTAGCGGATTTAAAATGCGTGACCAAGACCAAGCCGTCCCGAGCGGATATGGAAGATCTTTTGTTCGCGTTCAAAGTTTGCGGGTATGTGAAGTCCAACGCGATCGTTGTGGCCACCAAGGGGATGACGCTGGGGCTGGGAATGGGCCAGCCTTCGCGAGTGGACTCCTGCCGGGCGGCCCTTACAAAAGCGGGGAAGCGCTCAAAGGGAGCGGTTTTGGCTTCAGACGGTTTTTTCCCCAAACCAGACTCCATCGTGTTAGCCAAAAAGTACGGTATCCGGGCCATCGTTCAGCCGGGCGGTTCCATCCAGGACGAGGTCGTCATCGAAGCCGCCAACCGCGCCAAAATCAGCATGGTCTTCACCGGCATCCGCCACTTCCGCCACTAGTAGTTTCTCCGTTACTCTAACTTTACCCGAGATCGTCTAACCCCACCTCTGGGTTTGGTTTACCCCCTTCGTGCGAACGTGTTATTTGCCCCTCAGAGGCAAATAACACTCCGTTGAAACGCTCGCTCGTCCTGCCATTCTAATGGCAGGACTCCATGGCCGCTCGCGTTTCAAAGGTCGCCCAAAGGGGGTAAACCAAACCCAGGGGCAACACCTGGCACTTTTAGGCCAAAACACACCCGACCCCTCTAAAGTTCACGACCCTTCGGTTGCGGTGACGAAGCCCGTATCGTCTATCGGCTGCGTCTTTCGTCCCAGACTTTGACGTCACCGTCACCGAATACCGATACGGGCCTCGTTACCGCAACCGTCGCCGAGACTTCGAGAGAAGGGTCGCATGGAGTGACAAAGTAAGGAAGGTGCGGTATAATCACGCTGTAATCGTCTTTTGCTCAACAAAAGAGGAGGCAGTCGCATGTCCAATCAAGGTTGCGTTGTTTGTAAGCTCGTCGGAGCGCTGGTGATTATCGGCGCTCTTAACTGGGGCGCCATCGGAATACTGCAAACAGACTTTGTGGCAGCCCTTTTGGGAGAGATGACAACGGCTAGCCGGGTGGTTTATAGCCTTGTAGGCATCGCGGGGCTTTTGAAACTCATCAGTTGTTTCAAAGCCTGTCCTTGCGTGTGTAAGAAGACCTAATGTTATTGTGGGGATGGCCTCTCGGCCATCCCCACTAACTTTTTCCCGCCGATGTGGACACAATTTCAGCTTATTGACCAACACGTGAGTAATGAACGTTCATTACTCACGTGTTGGTCAATGGACTACCTCAACTCATTTATCAATTACGAAAAAGACCGGTCCTTTGAGTATCCCCGCGATGTTCAGCTGGATCGAATGCGGGAGCTGGCCAAGGCGCTGGGCAATCCGCAGAATGCCTATGAATCGGTGATCATCGCCGGCTCTAAGGGCAAAGGATCGACCGCGGCGCTCTTAAGCTCCATTCTCCGGATGGAAAATCTGAAAGTCGGGCTTTACACGTCTCCGCATCTGGAGGATTTGCGGGAGCGCATCCAGGTGAACGGGCTTTTGATCAGCGAGTTGCGCCTGGCCGAATGTTTGACGCGCATCCGAAAGGTTCTGGATACGGCTTCCTGGAGACGAAACCTTCCGACTTATTTTGAAATATTGACGGCGCTGGCTTTTTCGCATTTTAAAGCAATGAAAATCCAGGTGGCGGTGCTGGAGGTGGGGATGGGTGGGCTTTATGATTCCACCAATATCGCTAAAGCCAAAGTGGCGGGACTGGCCCCCATCAGCCTGGAGCATACGGATAAATTGGGCAAAACCATTTCCAAGATCGCGGTTCAAAAATGCGGTATCATCAAGGGTCGGGAAATCGTGGTGTCGGCGCCGCAGGTTCCGGAGGCGGCGGCGGTGATCGAGCGGACGGCCGGTGAACGGGAGGCGGAGCTCTGGCAGGTGGGCGAATCGATCAAGGCGCTCGATCGCGGCCACGGGCCCGGTTTTCAGCGTTTTGATGTTTCAACGCCCATGGGCAATTATCCGAACCTGGAGCTCGGGCTTTTAGGCCGGCACCAAATCGATAACGCCGCGGTGGCGGTGGGTTTGGCCAAGGCCTTGGAGAAAAAAACGCGGTGGACGATCTCCGAAGGCGCGATCCGGCAGGGCGTTTTGGATGCCCGTTGGCCCGGGCGCATGGAAAAACTCGCGGAATCGCCAATCCTTATTCTCGATGGGGCTCAAAACGCCGAAAGCATTCAAAAACTTTTACCGGGCCTTGAAAGACATTTTCATTATGACAAGCTGGTGGTGGTTTTGGGCGTTTCTGAGGATAAGGATATCGAAGGCATTTTGAAAGCTTTGGAAGGAATTACCGTGATGGCGACGCAGTCCAAAAACCCAAGAGCCTTGCCGGCCAAAAGAATAGGGCTTGCCGCCGAAGCGATGGGCAGGGAAATCTGGGTGGAAGAGGACGCTTGGGACGCGCTGACCTGGGCCAAGTCCGAGGCGGGGGAAAATGGCTTAGTGGTCGTGACCGGTTCGCTGTATCTGGTGGGAGAAATCAGAGAATCCTGGAGAAAGCATGACGCTTAAAGAATTGCCCGGCGATACGATTGCGGCTATTTCAACGCCTCCCGGTGAAGGGGGTTTGGGGGTGATCCGGCTCAGTGGACCTCAAGCGCTGGCGATTGCCGATAAGGTTTTTAAACCCAAGTCTAAGATTTTACCATCACAGCAGAAGACATTTACCGCTCAGTTGGGGCAACTGGTTGATCCCTCGGCTTCCTCGCTTCGCTCGGTCGCCCGAGATGACAGGGGGACAGGGTTGATTGATGAGGTGATCGCGCTGGTGATGCGCTCGCCGAAAAGTTATACGTGTGAAGATGTGGTGGAGTTGAGCGCGCATGGAGGGAGCGCCGTGTTGCAGGCCATCATGGAAGCGCTTTTAAAAGAGGGCGCTCGCTTGGCCGCGCCCGGAGAGTTTACCAAGCGCGCCTTTTTGAACGGCCGCATCGATCTTTTGCAGGCCGAGGCGGTGCTCGATCTTATTCAAGCCAGAACCCAAGCCGCGCGCCGGTTCGCGGGCGCGGCCATTGATGGACATCTTTCCCGGAAAATAGCGGGCGTCAAAGAAAACCTGATCCGTATTCTCAGCCATCTGGAAGCGGCGATTGATTTTCCGGATGAGCATCTATCGCCGACGCCGCCGGATCAAATGGCGCGGGAGTTGGAAAAAATCACCCAAACCATTCACCAGCTGCTCCAAAGCTCCGATCTGGGTTTGCTGGCCAAAAGAGGACTCAAAGTGGTCCTGGCCGGCAAACCCAACGCCGGCAAATCGAGTTTATTGAACCAACTGGCCAAAAAAAATCGCGTGATTGTGACTCCTTACCCGGGCACGACGCGCGATGTGGTGGAGGAGGAGATCCAGCTTTCCGGTTTTCCGGTGAGACTTGTCGATACCGCCGGAATTCAGGAGACGGAGCATCCGATTGAACGTGAGGGAGTTGCGCGGTCCCGACAGGCGATTGCCCAAGCGGACCTGGTGCTTTTTGTCACGGATGCCAGTCGTGGCTGGGAGGCTCAAGACGAAGCGGTTTTGAGGGAATTGGACGGGCGGCCCCGACTGATTATTCTCAATAAGTCAGATTTGCCTTTGGCGTTGGACTTGAAGGGGCTGGTCGCGCGGGCGGGAGAGCCATTGCTTCGGACTTCTTGTGTGGAGGCCGAAGGAGTGAGGCCGCTTGAGCGCGCGATCGAAGCTTTTATCTTGAATGGTCGGGCTGAGATTCCGCAGGAGGCCGTCGTGACGACCGTGCGTCAGCGGGATCTTTTGGATCGCGCGGCAAAGGGCCTGGAAGCGGCGCGGGTGGCCTGCCTTGGCGGCTTCTCGGCGGAGTTTGTGGCCTCGGACGTCCGGATGGCGATGGAGTCATTGGGAGAGTTGGCTGGGGAAATGGTGACAGACGATGTTTTGGACGCGCTTTTTAATCAATTTTGTATTGGAAAATAGCCTCCGTAAAGATTAGAATAGGGGGCCATGGGATTAGCAGAGTCGGGGTCTTTTTTCGCCGAATTTAGCCGCAACAAGGTGTTCATCCCCAGCCTCTTTGCCTGGGTCGTGGCGCAAATATTCAAGGTGCTCACCGGGATTGCCCGAGAGAAGCGCTTTAACTTTAAATGGTTTCTCCGGTCCGGCGGCATGCCCAGCTCCCATACCGCCCTTTCCATGTGCCTGACCACCTCAACCGGCCTTTATTACGGGTTTGATTCGGGGCTTTTCGCGCTGGCGCTGGGTTTTGCCTCGATCACCATGTTTGACGCGCAGGGGGTGCGGCGCCATAGCGGCAAGCAGGCGGAGGCTTTAAACCGGCTTTTGGAAGACATCTATTCGCATCGGGGGTTTCAGGAGTCCCAATTGAAAGAGCTTTTGGGGCACACGCCGGTGGAAGTTTTCGCCGGATGCGCTCTGGGAATCGTTGTCGCGCTTATTTTTTATAAGGGGTAGGGAATGAAAAAGATTTTTTCGGCGGTGTTTGTTTTGTCGTTTTGCCTCTTCGGCGCCCGTTTGGTTTACGCGGTTGAATTTTTAGAGGCGCTCAACGCCCATTCCACGCTTTATGAAGTCCGGCCCGGTGATAATTTGACGGTGATCGCCAAGAAACATGGCGTCACGGTTGGTTTACTGCAAAGGACCAATGGTTTACAAGGCGACCGTCTGGTTTCCGGGCAGAAATTGAAAGTTCCCACCTATCGCTTCAGTCTTGTGGTCGATAAATCGCAGAACACGCTTATTTTAAAAGGGGATGAGGATATTTTAAAAACCTATGTGGTGGCGACCGGCATCAATAATTCCACGCCGGTGGGAGTTTTCGAGATCACCGATAAATTGGAAAACCCCACCTGGTACAAAACGGGCGCGGCGCAGCCTCTTTCTCCCGGCAGTCCCGAAAATCTTTTGGGCACCCGCTGGATGGGGATCAGTAAACCCACCTACGGCATTCATGGCACAACGGACCCCCAAACGCTGGGACAGCAGGTCACCTCCGGCTGCGTGCGCATGAGAAATGAAGAAGTGGAAGAGCTGTATGATCTCATTCCCCCCGGAACCGAAGTAACGATTGTCGACTAGGCATGATCACCGTCCTGGATTTTGAAAAACCGATCGTGGAGCTGGAAAAAAAAATCTCGGAGCTAAGAAGCCTCAGCGCGGACGGCAATCTCAATCTCCAAACGGAAGTCAAAAAGCTCGAATCCCGCCTGGATCATCTCAAAAAAGAAACCTATCACAATCTGTCCCCGTGGCAGCGCGTGCAAATCGCCCGTCACCCTCAAAGGCCTTACACGCTGGATTATATTCATCAGATTTTTACGGATTTTGTGGAGCTTCACGGGGATAGAACCTATGCGGATGACAAGGCATTGATCGGAGGGTTTGCCAAGCTGGATGGGGAAACGGTGTTGGTTTTGGGCCATCAAAAGGGGCGGGACGCCAAAGAAAATATCATGCGGAACTTCGGCAGCGCGCATCCCGAAGGCTATCGCAAAGCGATCCGGCTTATGAAGCTGGCTGAAAAATTCAACCGTCCTATTGTGGCGCTGGTCGATACTCCCGGCGCTTATCCGGGCATTGGCGCCGAAGAGCGGGGACAGGCCTATACGATTGCCTGCAATATCCGCGACATGGCGCGCGCGCGGGTGCCGATCCTGGTTTATGTGATCGGGGAGGGCGGATCGGGCGGGGCGCTGGGTATCGGTGTCGGTGACCGGGTCATGGTTCTTGAAAACGCGTATTATTCGGTCATTTCTCCGGAAGGTTGCGCCGCTATTCTTTGGAAGGACCGCACCAAAGCTCCGGAGGCGGCCGCGGCGCTCAAACTCACCGCCAAGGATCTTTTGGGGCTGAAACTGATTGATGAAGTGGTCAAAGAACCGCTGGGCGGCGCTCATAACAATGTGGTTGAGACCGCCTTGTCCATCAAGCTCTCGATCAAAAAAAACTTAAAAGATATCCTGCCGCTCGACAAAGACACGCTGATCGAAAAGCGTTATGAGAAATTTCGCCGGATGGGAGTCTTTGAGAAGCGTGAAGAAAAAAAATAAAGTCCTATTCATCGCCCCCCAGTCCCAGTGGCGCGACTCGCTTGCCCTCTGCCTCAAGAAAATCCAATGCGCGGTTATTTATCCCGAAGATAATAATATTCTTTCCAAAGTTTTTGACGAGGTGCCCAATCTCATTTTGATCGATGAGGATTATGGGCATAAGGACGGCCGCAATATCGCGCTGGGCATCAAAGAGGATATGGTGCTGAAGGCCATTCCCATCATTCTTCTGGTGGATCGCCCGGAGCCGCTGAACGCTCAGGCGGGTGAGGAAAGGATCGATTTTTGTTTTCCAAAAGCCAAAGGGGCCGAAGAGCTTTTGCTGCACGTGCGGGAAGCGCTTGTCCAGCGCGTCAGCGAGCTGGATGTGAATCCTGTCACGCGCCTTCCCGGCACCCGCACGAGCGTTGTTCGCATCGATCGGGCCATCCGGTCGAAAAAACTTTTTGCCGTATGCTGCATCGATCTTTCCGATCTGGCCGCTTTCAACAGCGCCTATGGGGACGCGCGCGGCGATGAGGTGATTCAACGGCTGGGCGAAATCGCCGAACAGGTTCTGAAGAAAGAGGGGAATCCGAATGATTTTCTAGGGCACTTGGGCGGGGATGATTTGATTATCCTCACGGAGTCCGAAACGGCCGTTCGCATTTCCCAGGCGATCATTGAGCGTTTTGACTCCGTGATCGGCGGTTTTTACGACACCAAAGACCGTTCGCAAGGGTATCTGGTTCAGCGCGATAAGCAGGGGGAGTTGGCTCAATATCCGTTGATGAGCGTTTCCATCGCGATTGTGCACAACGATCACATGCCGTTGACCGAAATGACGCAGATCAGCCGCATCGCCGGCGAGTTGAAAAAGTACATGAAGACCCTGCCCGGCAGCTGCTATGTGAAATATCGCCGCAGCGGTCATGAAGCGAAAACCGCCGAAAACCTGTCTTTGGAAATCCATTTCCCGACCAAAATGAAAAGCGTTACGGTTTCGACGGCCCCGCGCGCCTCCGATAAATATGAAGCGCTTTTCAGCGCGCTGCTGCGCGGCAAAAAAATCGAAAGTTTTTATCAGCCCATCGTGGACCTGGCGACGCGCCAAATCGTTGGATACGAGGCCCTGACGCGGGGTGTGGGCTCGGCGCCGCTGGACGAGGCGACGCTTCTATTTAGCGTGGCGCGCGAGTCCGGCCGCGTGAAGGAGCTGGATAAACTGTGCGTGGACTACGCGTTGATGAATGGGCAGGCTATTCCGACGGATCGGAAGCTTTTTTTGAATTTAAACCATGAAACCCTGATCGATCCCGGACTGATGAAAAACTTATTTTCGGAAAGAGGGGTCGTGGGTTTCAAAAATATTGTCATCGAAGTCACCGAGCAGAGTATTTTGAGGTCTTTTGAGAGGATGCGGAGCGCTTTGGCGGAGCTCAAGGCCCAGGGGTTTTCGGTGGCCATTGACGATGTGGGGGGAGGGGCGGTCTCGCTGAGGGACGTGGCGATTTTAAAGCCCGATTATATCAAGTTTGACCGCACGCTCATTCGCCAAATTGACACCAGCCCCACCAAGCAGCAAATCGTTCTTTCGATGATTTTATTCGCCAACGGCATCCAGGCCATGACCACCGCCGAGGGCATTGAGACGCGGGAGGAGTATGAGGCGGTGCTCAATTGCGGCGTGCATCTGGGGCAGGGGTATTATTTTGGCCGCCCGGCCAAAATGTTTCAAAAAACGGCCCATGGGCATTTGTAATTTTAAAACCTTTCAGGTATACTTGGCTCAATAAAGGACGAAAATGACAACAGCCGTCAGAACACAGACAACGACCCACACTCACCTCACCAACTATATGGAAGAGTTGGCGGCCGATGTTTTGAAGAACTTGCTCCTGGAGTACAAAGGGGAGAGTTTTTCAACCCGGGCGATTGAGGATATCAAGGCTCTGGCCTTGAACCGTCTTTGGCCGATGTACACGACAAGCACCCGCGGAAAGGATTTTTTGCGCAAGCTTGTCGTTGAAGACAAGGTCGAAGGCGATGTCGTGCGGGAACTTCGCACCGCTATCGAAGTCGTCCGTTCAAAGCCCCGCGCTTAACGGACAAAATTCCTAAGAAAGTTTTTTAATCCCCAGGATTATGAGACCTTTTAAAAAGGTTCTCCTTCTTTCGCCCCCCGGAACCGGTAAAACCACCGCTTGTATCGAGCTTTTCAAAAATGAAATCCTAAAAACGAGCGCCGGCATTGAAAGCCGGGCTTTTTTTATTCTTCCCAGCCGGGAACATGCCGAGCGCATCCAGAATCTTGTGCTGAAAAAGGGTCTTCCCGGTCTTTTTAACGTGCACATCCTCACCATCAATGATTTCGCCTCCCGCATGCTGGGTTTTCATGCTTCCAGCCGTCCAACCGCTTCCCTGCGCAAAGCGGTGCTGAAAAAAGTTTTGGAAGAGACCGGCGGTCTGGACGCTTTTGAAGCGGTGAAGGGGCTGGCCGGTTTTCAGGATCTTCTGGTCGACGCCATTCGGGAGTTTAAAACGGGCCTTTTGAGTGTGCGTGAATTTGAGACGCTGTCCCAGCCGTTGCTGAAAGATCCCATCTTCCGTGGGAAATTTAAGGATTTCTGTCTGGTGTTTAAAAAAGTGGAAGCGGAGCTTGAGAAACTGGGTTTGCGGGAGCCGGAAGACGATATCCGGGAGATTTTGGCTAATGGTCTTTCGGGCGAGGCCGCGGACCTTGTGATTTTTGACGGTTTTTATGATTTTGCGCGCGCGCAGAAGGCTTTGATAGGCCTTGTTTCGCGCTGGGCGAGGAAAACCGTGGTGACGCTGACGATGCCGGAGGATAAGAAAGAGAGGCCTCCGCTTTTTACCTATCCGCGCCGCACGCGGGAGTTTTTGGAAAAAGAGGGGTTTGTGGTCAGTGGTGAATTCGCGGAAAACCACCGCGCGAAAAATCCCGTTTTGCGGCATTTGGAACGGAACATTTTTTGTGACAAGCCCGCACTTTTTAAAAATCCCGAGAACGCGTTGATGGTGCTGGAGTCCCCCGATCCGCGCACGGAAATCGAGATGATCGCGCGTGAAATCAAAAAACTCTACCGGGAAGAAACGCTCCATTACAGCGATATCTGCGTCATCTTGCGACAGGTGGCGGACACCGAAGGGCTGATCGCCTCCGTTTTTGCCGATTTTGATATCCCCGTGCATATCCATGAGCGTAAAAAGCTGATGGAGGTGGGTCCTGCCGCCACACTTCATCGGTTTTTAAAACTTTTAGAGGAAGGGTGGCGGCGCGAAGACCTTTTTTATGTTTTGAAATCCAATTGCTTCCGGGATGGGAGCGATTTTGAACGGGCTTTGGCGTTGGAGCGGGCCGCGCAGAATGAGAATGTCCGTGAGGGCCGTCTGTCCTGGGAGGGGCTGTTAGGATCGGAGCGTTTAACCGATGACCAAAAGCAACCGCTTTCGCATTTGATGGAATTTGAAAAAAAACTGCTCGCGGCTTCGACCGTCAAAGCGTTCAACCGGGAAATCCTGGACTGGCTGGGAGGCGAGATCCCCGACGCTTTGAAAGCCTTGCTGAAAAAGTGCGAGCTTTATTATGGCGCTTCCCGGAAGCGGAGTTTTTCCGCGGCGGTTTGCGCGGCGCATCTCAAAATAGCCATTGAAGGCGCTTTATTTTCCGTGAAAGTTTATGGAAAAAACCGGGTTCAAGTGTATGACGCCGTTATGGCGCTGCCCAAGGAGTATAAAGTCGTTTTTCTTTCCGGTCTTTTGGAAAAACGGTTCCCTCAAAGCATCTCCGAGGACCCTCTCTTTAAAGACGCGCAGCGGCGCGTTTTGAACCGCAAGGGAGTGGTGCTGGAAGAGCGCCTCTGGCGGGTGGACGGCGAGCGCTACTTTTTTTACATGGCGGCCACCCGCGCGCGCGAGAAACTTTACCTAACATTTTCCACGCATGACGCCGAGGAAAAGCCGGCGCTCAAGTCTTTCTTTGTCGAAGAGGCCCTCAAGTGTTTTGATCATGTGCCGCAGCGGGTTAAATCGGTGGGACAGTTTTTGCCGGAGCCCGGTGAATGGGAGAGTGGACGCGACATGACAAGGGGCATGGCTGAAATTTTATTCAAAGCGAGTCTCAGCGGAGTCCACGCGCGCATCGAAGATCCCGAGGCCCTTCAGCTTTTTGGCGCGATGCGGGGCCCGTTTAGCGCGACAAAACTTGAAAGTTACGCAACCTGCGCGTTTAAATATTTTGCCGAACGCGTGCTGCGTTTGACCCCGCCTCCCGAGGGCCTCGAACATCGCCAGATGGGAGACCTTTTGCACCAAACCATCGAGGAATTTTACAAGGAGCTGCCCGAATCCGATCGCGCCAATCCTGCGTTTTGGAGTGATGAGGATAAGGTGTCATCACGGCTTCATCAAAAATTGGAAAGCTTGACGCGGCCGGAGGCGTTTGGCTATGAGCCGCTTTACCGGAGAAAGATTTTTTCAAGACGGATGAAAGAAATGCTGTCGCTTTTTGCCCGGCGCGAGAAAGAGCTGGTTATCCAGCGCGGTTTTGTGCCCTCCCAATTTGAGTACGAATTCCAAATAGATCTTGACGGCATTCCGATAGAGGGAAAAATAGACCGGATGGATGTGTCGCCGGATCGCCGAGCGGGCATTGTGATTGATTATAAAAAATCGGCCGGCGCCGGTGGTTTGCGCAAGAAATGGGAAAAAGGCATGGGTCTTCAGCTTCCTCTCTATGTTTTGGCCGCCCGCCGGTCGTTGGGTCTGGAAGTGTTGGGGGCCGAACTTCGGTTTCTTGAGAGCGCTGACGAGGAATCCTTTTTTGAGGAAAGCCTGCGAGACGCGTTGGGCCCGGGTTCCCGGAAGAAACTGTACGACAAGGGAGAGTTCGAAGCTATTTTAAAGAACGCCGAAGCGTCCATTAAAGACGTTGTCCGACGGCTGCAGGCGGGAGACATCGCGATCAAGTCCAAGTCTTGTGATTTTTGCCCTTATGACGCGGTATGCCGTTTTGAAACCTGGAAAGCGATTTATGAATAATTTTACGGCCAGCCAAAAGAAGGCGATCGAAAGCTTCCAGTCCAATCTTTGCGTTTTGGCCGGCGCCGGATCGGGCAAGACCACGATTTTGGTGGAGCGTTTTCTGCGCGCGGTTACCGGGCGCGGCGTGGATCCTAAGCGGATTTTAGCCATTACATTCACCGATAAGGCCGCCAACGAAATGAAGTCCCGCCTCGTGCGGGAGTGCGACCGCCGGGGGCTGGCCCGATTGCGTCGGGATTTGGAAAACGCGTATATCAGCACCATCCACGGCTTTTGCGCGCGGATTCTCCGCGAAAATCCGGTGGAAAGCGGCATCGATCCTTTTTTCCGGGTATTGGGTCAGGGAGAGGCAGAGCTTCTTTTCGCCAGATCGCTAGACCGTATTTTTGAAGAAGGAGCGGAGGATGAAGGCCTCCTGTCGTTGTTGAAAGAATATGGGGAAGGATCGCTTCGAAAGACGCTGAAGAGTTTTTATGACGCCACCCGCGCGCTGGGCGAGGACGGCCTTTTGAAAATCCATTCTGCGCTGCGCAAGGAGCTTGAGGCCGCGGAGAAAAAAATCGTATCTGACCTTCATCATCTTTTATCTTCTATTGACGGCCGGGAGGAAGGGGCAACGGTCCGGCGCATCGCTGATTCGGCGGCGAAACTGGCGCGGTACTTCAGTGACCAGGCCGGTCGGAGGGATGTCAGTTGGTTGGGCCGGATATTGGAGACCAAAAAAGGCCTTGAAAGGAAAACACGCCATAAAGAAGCCGCTTCGGCGTTACAAGACCGGATCGACGCTTGGGCAGCCATGCAAACGGATGAACTGGCCCTGCCTTTTAAAAGCGATTTTGTAAGGCTTTTTAAGCGTTTCCGGGCGGTCATTGAGATCGAAAAAATGCGCTTTGGAGCCTACGATTTTGAAGATCTCCTGGCTATGACTTATCAGTTGCTGTCCGGGGCCGGGCCTAAAAATAAGGCCGTGTTAACCGGCCTGCAGGAGCACTTTTCTTTGGTCATGGTGGATGAGTTTCAGGATACCAGTCCTTTGCAGGCCAAAATCATTGAACGGATTGCCGGTCCCAAGAATCTTTTTGTGGTCGGGGATCCCCAGCAGTCGGTGTATGGTTTTCGTTTCGCGGAGCCTGAGGTGTTGCTGCGATTTTCCCGCGAAGGCGGCGGGACACAAACGGTCATGCTGGATGATAATTATCGTTCGCGGCCGGAAATCCTTCAAGTCATCAATCATATTTTTTCAAACAATCCCGCGGCCGCTTTTCGGCCCTTGGTGGCCAAAAAGGTGTTTGCTTCGCCCGCGGAGGGTAGTGTGGAAATTCTGGGGATTCCGAAAGACAAGGGGCAGAGCCTGGAAGAGGCACGCGTTAAAGAAGCCCGCGCGATTGCCCGGCATATCCATAAACTCGTGAAGGAGGGTGTATTTTCCTGCCAGGACATTGCCATTCTCTTTCGCGCGACAACCGCTTCTTACCTTTTTGAAAGCGAATTAGGAAGGCTGGGCATTCCGCACTTTACGGTCAAGGGGTCGGGGTTTTATGAAAAACCGGAGACCAAGGACTTGCTTCATCTTTTGGAGCTTTTGGAGAACCCTGACCAGGACATCGCCCTGGCGGCAGTTTTACGCTCACCGCTTGTGGGAATCAAGGACGACACTCTTTTTTGGCTGGCGCGGCATGTGAAGATGGATAATCCCCAAACGCCTCTTTTCGCGGCTGTCAGTAGCGCTGAAAAAGTTCCCCATCTCCAGGAAGACGAGCGCCAAAAATTGACGAGCTTTCGCAAGCGGCTCGAGGGATGGAAGTCCAAGAAAAATAAGGTCAAACTTTCTCAAATTCTCCATGAAGCATTGAACGCGACCGACTATGAAGCCAAAACATTGATGCAGGAGGAAGGCCGTCAAAAACTGGCCAATATCCGCAAGCTTGAAGCCATCGCGCAAAACATGGAAAGACAAGGCATTTTGGGAATAGCGGATTTTATTCAAATGGTGAAAAATATTTCGGAGTCTGAGGCGTTTGAGCCGGAGGCCCGAATCCAGACCCAAAATGCCGTGACGCTGATGAGCATTCACGCGGCCAAAGGGCTCGAGTTTGATTGTGTGATTGTCGCGGATTTGGGTGGGAAGGGGCCTAAGGGCAAAAGCGACGCTTTTGTGGCGGATGCCGCCAATGGTTTGGGAACCAGGTTGAGGGACGCGTTTACGGGGCTTGTGCTACCGGATAGAAGTTTTCTCGAAATCCAAGGGCGCCGGCAATTCAGGGAAGAGGGGGAAAGCCAAAGGCTTTTGTATGTGGCGATGACAAGAGCGCGAGAGCGTTTAATTTTGTCGGGGGTTGTGGACGCCCAGATGGAAAATATCATGACGCGTGACTTTACCGGTTTGCCGGTGACAATGTTGACGCCTGATCCGGAACCAGCCGTGGGCGGCCAAATGGCTCCGCCCCAATCCCCCCGTCTCGACACGGTTTTGGGGGAGGATTTGGAAAAAAGGCTTAAGCCCTTTTATAGAAATTATGAAATCGTGCAGGATTTGACCGTTTCTGATCTTTTGGCCGATGCCTGCCTGCCGGACAGGCAGGCCGGTAAAGACATTGTCATGGAAAGGGATTGGCAGCCGTCTGAAAATGAGGAAGAGGACGGCACGCCCCGAAACGAGTTTGGAACTATTTTCCATCATGTCATGGAACAGGTGGTGTTGCGCAGGCCGCGCGAGGTGTCCCGTTGGCCGCTTTTTAATATTCTCACCCGAAGCCTGACGGGCCCCGAACGTTTGGAGATGCGCGAAAGTCTGTCCCGTTTTTGGAAAGGGCCGTGGGGTGAAAAAATCCGCCAGGCCAAGCGTGTTTATCCGGAGCTGCCTTTTTTATACCGCACTCCGCGAGGGCTGCTGAAAGGGCAAATCGATTTGATTTTCCAGGGGCAGGATGGCCGGTGGGTGGTTTTGGATTATAAAACCAATCGCGTCACCTCCGGCCAGATCCCGGAAACAGCGAAGGCGTACCAGCTGCAGCTTTTATTGTATGGTCTTGTGTTCAAAGAGCTTTATGGCCAGGCGCCTGCGCAGGGGGTTCTTTATTTTTCCACGCCGCATGAGGCCAGGGTTTTTGATTGGCAGGCGGGGGATTTTGCCGATTTCCAAACCGATTTGACAGCCGCTTTTGAAAATTCTCTCCATACCCGGGGGCTGGCGTAAGCCGGAGGGTCTAAAAACAGAAACGGCCAGTCGCTTTCCGCAGCTAGCCGGGAAGATCTCTGTGCGCCCTCATCGAGCGCTCGCGGACTTTTGTCCGCTGATCTGGTTTTACCCAAATCCTTGGAGGTCTTTTCAATTATGAGAATACCAAAAGGGGTATGAAAAATCGGTTAAAATAGAATTAATTCTTTTTAATTTGATTTTTGATTGGCCGTCTGTGAGAATGGGACTCATGGCAAGACTCTTGTTGGCCGTTCTGATGGCGGGGGCGGGCGCTTTCATCGCGGTGGGTTTTAAACGGATAAGCCATCTGGGGCTTTGCCTGCTGATTTCATTTGCCGCCGGCGCGCTTTTGGCCGTGGCCCTCTTCGATATTTTTCCTGAGTCCGTCGCGTTATCCGGTTTATTGTCGGCGCTGGTGAGTTTTGTCTCGGGGTACCTGCTTTTCCTGATCATCACACGGTTTGTTTTTCATATCTGCCCGGCTTGCGCGGCCACCCATACCGAAGTCGAATTTAAAGCCGTGACACTTCCCATGATTGTCGCGCTTTCCATTCACAGTTTCATGGATGGGCTGGCTATTTCGGGTGGACATGCCCTGCCGGAAGGCTCGGGACTTTTGATTCTCTCCGCGGTGGCCTATCATAAACTTCCTGAAGGGCTTGCGCTGGCGCTGGTGGCGCGCAGCTCCGGCATGAACCGTTCAAAATCTTTCTTTTTGAGCTTTTCCGTGGAGGCTATCACGACGCTGGCGGGAGGAATTTGCGGGATGATGGTTTTTCCTGACGGCGCTTCTCCCGCTTTGGGTTTTGCGCTGGGGCATGTGGGGGGAGGGTTTGTTTTTCTGGTGTTTCACGCGCTTTTGGGCGAGGCTTTTCGACATCACCCGCGCTCTACCATCCTGGCCGCGGTCTTAGGGTCCGCCTCTATAGGCCTGATTGGCCTTCTCGCCTAATCGTTTTAATTTGACCAGCAGTTATGTTATATTGAAAACCCTAAATTCCATGGCGATTTCTGGGCCTGTAGCTCAGCTGGTAGAGCGCCTCAATGGCAATGAGGAGGTCAGCGGGTCGAGACCGCTCAGGTCCATTTTTCATTTGCCGAAGTGGCGGTCCTCCACAAGGCATGGCGGACCGCCTGAATTT
>JACQQX010000021.1 GCA_016206805.1 Candidatus Omnitrophota bacterium | reverse complement strand
GGCGAGGGCGTAGGCGGCGTAACGACGGACATCTTCATTTCGAGTTTCAAGAAGGGCTTTTGCCAGTCCGGGTACGGCGTTTTTTGCGGCCTCACCGGCATTGGCGAGGGCTTGGACAGCCCAAAAATGGACATTTTCATCTTGAGTTTCAAGAAGGGCTTTTACCAGTCCGGGTATGGCGCCTTTTGCGGCCTCACCGGCATTGGCGAGGGCTAGGGCGGCGTTATGACGGACACTTTCATCTTGAGTTTCAAGAAGGGCTTGGTTTAAGGCTTTGATCCCTTCCGATCCTTGCTGAGCCAAAATCTTCGCTGTATTTACTAAATGTCGTTCGTCACTAGTAAAGAAAAAAACGATCAAAAGGGCTTTAGGACCGAGCTGGGTTAAGTTGTCGATTATCTCTTGATTTATTTGATATTTATTTTTCTCCAAAACTTCTTGCACGGCTTTGATTAGTGAAGTATCGTTTCCGAGTAAATCATTCAATGTCGCCAGCCGCGCGGCGGGTGAGGAGCGTAAGGGAGCAAGCGCCGCGTTTACGTTAGATTGAATACGTTGAATATAGGCTGCGAGAGTATGAGCGCGATCGGCCTCCGTGATACCAGGTTGTTTTTTATACTCTTCCCTGGCGCTACGCTCGATGACCAGCAAATTCCAAAATGCGCGAATAAAAGCGGGGTATCGTCCAAAATTGAGCCGGTTTCCGGTCCATGATTGTCTTACCTCATTTTTTGCCCCGTCTAAAATTTCTTGGGCTTCATCCGGAAGACCAGCGGCCAGTCTGGCGGCGGGTGAAGGTTGACCCCCGATGAAAGCATTCTGGGATGACGGTTCTCCAGATGGCCGCCCCAAAGACCGCGCGATTTGATGAATGGCAAGGCGGGCCCCCTGATCACCCGTAACCAATCTCTCGGCGGCAAGCCGGGCTCCCAAAGAGTCCGACCCTGCGGTGTATTGCCTTTGGATGGGGTTTTGGCTGCCGAGTTGGCCTAAGAGCATCTCCTCATAGCGCTTGAGATTGGTTTCGTTGGAGAGGTTGGGGGTGACGACGACGTAGGAAACGCCTTTTTCCTTGAGGAGGCGGGTTAGATGCGGCGTGTGGAAGCCTCCGGTGACAAGGGCGGCGCGGTCGAGTTTGTCATGAGCCATCTTGCGAAGGGTTTTGCGGACGAAGGCCTCGTCACGCCGCTCCGTCGTGAGATAAAAGTCGCTGACTTTCTTTTCATTGTCGTCGATGAGCGTCAGGTACTTGACCACATCGCCGTAATTGCCCAGGTCGACGATCTTTCTATTTAAAAAAGCCAGGATGACGATGGTTGTAAAGCTTGCGTCTTTTTTATTCGCCGTATAGGCGTCGAAGTCCTCGCGTGAGGCTTGCAGCGAGAAAAGCTTTTTCAAAAGCCCCAGATGCTTGGAAATGGCATGGAGATGACGCGCGTCGGGTGCCACAAGCGCGCGACTAAAAAGCTCTTCCTTCAGCTCTTCGGTTTCCCGCACGAGCCTTGCCATATCGACTTTCGACGCCGCGGAAAGATAGTCAGCGACGGCCGGATCGTCCATCTTGGTTTTTTGAAAGTCTATCTGAGCTTCCTTGTCCTTGAGCTCTTTTAAGGAAAGAAAACCGGGGTAGCCCAGGAGATTGACACCGGTTTTTTGCGCCATGCCGGACATTTCCGCGTAAAGCGCGGCGAAGTCTTTTTCCTTCCGCTCATAAGCGCGGGCGGTTTGGTCGAACGTCAGGACATCTTTGGGATAGAGGCGGCGCTTCAGGCTTTCGGCGCGTTTTTGGATTTCTTCGATATAGGAAAGTGTTTTCTCTCGGGTCTTGACGACGTCGGCGTACTGGCGGAGATTTTGGTTATAAAGCGTTTTCTCTTCAACGCCCCAGATACTCATGTCGATGTCGGAAGCGAGGTTTAAATATTCGGCGCCGTTTAGCTCGCCTTTCACCATGTAGCTTTTGGCTACGCGTTGGCGGATGGTTTTGGAAGCCAGGGGCCGCAGGCGCGTCAGGGAATCGTCTCTTGTTCCGCCCTCGACGAAAACGGTTTTGATCTTATATTTCCCGTTTAACTCCTCAAGAATTTTCGCGAGGTTTTCCTGGGCGCCGAGGTTGGTGTGGGCGTCCTGGATATGTACCAGTAGGGGCGCGGTCACCGCGCCCTTTTGAGCCTTGTAAATGTCTTGGATATGACCCAGCGTTTTGGGGAGTTTAAGGAAAGAGGGGTTCTCGACAATGTTGTGGGAAGGAAAGGAAAGCTCAGGCGCGGCCTGCGCCATGTCGCCTGTGAAAAACGCGATGGAGAGCGTCAAAGCGATACTTTTTAAAAACATCGAATATCGGCTGTTTTTCATGGGTTGCTGAGAAATTTACATGACTCGGATGGCAGTGTCAAGAGTGAAGAAGTTTATTTATAAATTATTTTTTCGGGGCTGTTAAATGGGTCTCTTAAATTGGATTATTGCTTAAAATTGTTAATTTTTAGTCGATTAAACCTCACCTGTCATCCCGAGGGAGGTCGCCGCGGCGACCGATTCGAGGGATCAACTGAATAACGACTTGATTCCTCGGCTTCGCTCGGAATGACTGAAGTAGACAGGCGGAATGACTGAAGTAAACAGGCGGAATGACTGAAGTAAACAGGCAAAAAAGGAGAAAGCGATGAAGAAGTGGTTATTGGTAGCGGCTCTCTTAGCCGTCTCGACCCCTCTGATGGCAGAGGATTTTAAGATGTTTCCCGTGTACACCGACGCCAAGTCCCCGGATAATCATTACGTTCCTTCCGGTTGGATGGGGGATTATGGGGATATCAAATTTGATGACAAGCATATGGATAAACCGCATAGCGGCTCCACTTCCATCAGAACGGTTTACACGAATAAAGCCACCCAAGGCGCTCGTTGGGCCGGTATCTATTGGCAGAACCCCCCGAACAACTGGGGCACCCGTCCGGGCGGTTATGATTTGACCGGCGCCAAAAAGCTCACCTTCTGGGCTCGCGGTGAAAAGGGCGGAGAGCGCATT
>JACQQX010000020.1 GCA_016206805.1 Candidatus Omnitrophota bacterium | reverse complement strand
CTCTAAACCTCTTGTTTGATATTTTGGTCATTTTAATTTTGAATTTGTTTCGTGCTTCGTGCTTCGGATTTCGTGCTTTTTTTTTGCAACCAGTTGGTTGGCCCGCAAAAGCGAGTCGAAGGTGCCGCTATCCGTCCACCAGCCCTTTAGAATGTCGTATTCCAATCCGTTTTTTTGAATATAGGCATTATTCACATCCGTGATTTCCAGTTCCCCGCGGTGAGAGGGTTTCAGCGTATCAATAATGTTAAAAACTTCCCGGTCATACATATAAACACCGGTAACCACCAGATCCGACGCGGGTTTCTTGGGTTTTTCCTGGATGTTAAGAATCTTGCGGCCATTCAGTTGGGCGACACCAAAACGCTCAGGATCCGGAACCCGTTTCAAAAGAACCCGCGCGCCGGATTTCTGCCGTTTAAAGTTGTCCACATAAGGCTTCAGGTTGGTTTCAAAGATATTGTCGCCCAAAATAACGACGCATTTCTGCCCTTCGGCAAAATAACGCGCCAGGCCCAGCGCCTCGGCGATGCCGCCCTCGCCTTCCTGGTAGGTGTAATTGATATGCTTCAGGCCGAACGCGTGCCCATTCCCCAAAAGCCGCAGGAATTCTCCCGCGTGCTGTCCGCCCGTCACGATCAGGATGTCTTTGATCCCAGCCTCGACCAGTGTTTCCAGCGGATAATAAATCATCGGCCGATCATAAATCGGCAACAAATGCTTATTGGTAATTTTAGTGAGCGGCCCCAACCGCTTCCCAAGCCCCCCCGCCAAAATAATTCCTTTCAAGTCAGACATTTTAGTTTAGGAGTTAGGCGTTAGGAGATAGGCGTTAGAGGTAAGCCCTATCTCCTAATGCCTAACGCCTATCTCCTATATTTTATGGTCTTCCCATGGAAACATATTTGAATCCCATATCCCGTACGCGTTTGGGATCATAGATATTCCGGCCATCGACAATCACCGGCTGGCGGAGCAGTTTTTTGACACGCGCCAAATCCAGCTCCTTAAACTCATCCCACTCGGTAAGAATCAAAAGACAATCGCTGCCCTTGCAAACCGCATAACTGTCTTTGCAGAACTGGACGTTCTTCAAAAGAGCCTTGGCTTTCGGCATCGCGTGAGGATCAAATGCTTTGATCCGCGCGCCTTGTTCCTGCAAAGCCGCAATGATGTCGACGCTGGGCGCGTACCGCATGTCATCGGTATTGGGTTTAAAGGATAGTCCCAGCACGCCGATAACTTTTGAGGGAATATTCCAAATCGCTTCCTCCACTTTTTTGAGGAAGACCGCTTTTTGCCCCTCATTGATCCGTTCCACCGCTTTCAAGAGCTCAAAATCGTATCCCAATTTTTCGGAGATCCGGATAAAAGCGGCCAGGTCCTTGGGGAAGCAAAAACCGCCGAATCCGATGCCGGCATTCAGGAAATCTTTGCCGATCCGCTTATCCAGGCCAATCCCCTGAGCCACCTGCTCCACATCGGCGTTAGTGGCGTCACAAATCCGGCTGATCGCGTTCATGAAGGATATCTTGGTCGCTAAAAAAGAATTGGAGGCGTGCTTGATGATCTCCGCGCTTTTCAAATCGGTCACGACAATCGGCGCCTTGAGCGGCTTGTACAGCTCGCAGAGGATTTTCTCAGCGCGCTTGGACTCCACCCCGAGAATGACGCGGTCCGGATTCCTAAAATCCCGCACGGCGCTTCCTTCGCGCAAAAACTCGGGGTTCGAGGCCACATCAAAATCGGCGCCTTTTTTGGCCGCGCGGCGCAGCGTTTGAGCGATCCGTTCTCCGGTCTGAACCGGCACGGTGCTTTTTTCGACGATGAGCTTATAGCGGTTGATTTCCTTGGCGATGGTCAGCGCCACATCCTCCACATAACTCAAATCGGCCTCGCCATTAGGGCGGGGCGGTGTTCCCACCGCGATAAAAATAACGTCCGAGCGTCGAACGGCGCTGCGCAGGTCCGTCGTGAACGAAAGTGTTTTTCTCTTCATATTGTGCCGGATCAGCTCTTCCAAACCCGGCTCATAAATCGGCGGGATGCCTTTTTTTAATGACGCGATCTTGGACTTGTCAATGTCGACGCTGATCACTTCATTACCCAGATTGGCGAAACAAGCGCCGGAAACAAGCCCCACATAACCACTGCCCACCACCGCGATTTTCACCGACATCTCTCCTTAAAAAATGACAAATGACAAAATTCAAATGACAAATGAAATCCAAATATCCCAATAACCAAAACATCCTTTGTTTTGTTATTTGTCATTTGGATTTTGTCATTGCCGTTTTCATTCATTTGTCATTTGTGCTTTGTCATTTGTCATTGCATTAAAAAAACCGTTGTCCTGATTTTGGTTCGCGATACGACTGCGTCAGGCCGAAGGACGCGCGGGGAAATGCCTGCAGCCGGAACACGATATAAAAAGTGTCGCCCTCATCGCGGTGATTGTAAGTAAAGTCAACAATCACGCAGTCGACCAGCTTCGAAATGCTGATTTCAAACTCCTGGGACCGGTCATGCTCGATTTCGAAACGGTCATAGACTTTTATTTCAAGCCCCGGATTGATTTTCCATTGAAATTGGCCGGTCAATTGATTGGACTCTTCTCTGACGTAACGCTGGCCCACGCCTACGCGGTAATGGGTCTTTTCCCAGAAAATATCATTGTTGAATGTTTCCAACACCTCGGTTCTCTCGTCAAAAAGACCGTCCGAATAAATCCCAAGCCACGGATAAGGCCGCAATTCCACGTCATAACCGGCGTTTTCCAGTCGACCGGTTTCCAGATTGGCGTCGAAAAAAGGCACGATGCGGGCGACTTCCCGCGTTTCCAGTCCCTTGTCCTTGTCCCCATATTGGGTTTGAAATTTATTTTCAAACTGGAAGCGGACAAAATCCTCCTTATCCAGATCGTCCATCGCGTCAAAACGCTGCAAGGCCGTACGGGCCAGCGTCGGACTGGGACGATAGTTGTAACTGGCCGTCGGCGCGAAAATATGCCGGATCCGGTTGATGTCCAGTCCCCACGTATTGACGACCGTATCATAAACTTTATAAAAACGCGTGCTGAGGTCCACTCCGGTTTCAAAAACGCCCCGGCTATGATTTTCATCGCTATCGGCGGTGGCCGAATAAAATGTTTGCCGTGTGCCGATCCGCGGCGTCACCGACACCTCTCCGACGCGGCCGGCATAGGAAAGGGTGGGCCGTATGTCAAAACGCGTGGCTTCTAAGCTGGTTTCGGTATTGGCAAACTCTTTTTTCAAATTGGAAAACTGAAACTCCTCCCGCAAATAAAGCGGAGTGTCGACAAACGCGCGGTTATGCGTGTCAAAACGGACTTCGGGGTCGCGCTCCACCACCGTAAAGAAATCATCCAATCTCCGCCGCTCCAAAATGCTCCAGGTGTATTCCGGTTTGGCCGTGACGATGGAAACATAATTATCCGGGAAAATATTGCTCTCATATTCTTCCCGGAAAAAAAAATCTTTGGTAACGGTGGGATCGCTGAGTTTATTGATTTCAGCGGTAACGGTGGTGGAATCGGTGATGGGCACCTGATGGCGCCACTGGGCCCGGTAGCGTTCCTCCTCGGCATCCATCGGCGGTTCCTTGTCATTGATCGAATAAACACGCGCGGCGCCGCGGCCGATTTTGTCCCCCCGGTAAAAGTTATCCGCGCCGTACCCAAAACCCCTTTTTTCCCGGTAATCCAATAACGCGTTGCCCTTTAAGGCAAAAGCCGGACTATCCGCCAGATGGTAACGCCATTTGCTCAATAAAAAAGCGCCCCAGTCTTCGTTTTTACCGGGGACCAGCTGAACCGGAAATCGTTCGGCTTCCGAGATTTTATGCGTGTAAAAAGGAATGTAGAGGATCGGCACGCCCTTGATCATCAAAAGCGCGTTGCGCACGGAAACTTTGTCGCCGGGAAAAATATCCACCTGCTGGGCCTGGATTTTATAAAGAGGATTGTCCCCGCAGCAAGTGGTCAGGTAAGCGTCGACCGCGCGGTAGTGATTGTCGGAAACCTTCTGGATCTGCCGCGCTTTTCCCATGTAAGGGGCGAAGTTCGCGTCCGTGTCGGACACATTGCCGACCCTGGTGAGATAATTGTACTCCCCGCGTTGGCCACGGTATACATTCTCACCCTGCCTCAACACCACATTTCCCTCGGCAACGGCGGTTTTTGTGGCCATGTAAAGGGTGATTTTATCGGCGGTCAGCCGCGAACCTTGGTGGTCGATGGAAACGTTGCCGGTGCCCACCACCTTCTGCTCTTTTTCAAAATACTCGACGGTATCGCCATGGACTTGGACAGGAGGAGCCGGCTCATCGGAATAAGCCGGCTGAATGAAAATGTGCGTCAAAAAAAGGAAAATCGGAAGAAAATAAAATTTTTTCAAATTCGAATGGTCCCTACTAACCCCTCAGTAAAGCGGCGGCTCCAACGACACCCGCGTCCAGTTTGAGGGCCGCGGGAACTACTTTAACAGAACGGGCAGCGATGGGGAAAGCCTTTTTGGCCAGAGCGCGCCGGAGCGGACCAAAAAGAATGATCCCATTCTGCGCCAGTCCCCCGCCCAGGATGATTCTTTCCGGATTGAGAATATTGGCCAGTCCCGCCAGCGCGGTCGCCAAATGTTCCGCCGTGTCTTCCCAAAGTCGGATCGAAAAAGGATCCCCGGCATGCGCGGCCTTAGCGATGGCGTGGGGAGTCAGCTTTCCGCCGGCGCGGCTCAAAACGCTGGTTTGGCCGGATTTAAGTCTTTTTTCGGCTTCCTTGACGAAATAACCATTCCCCACAAAGGTTTCGAGGCATCCCCGGTTGCCACAGGCGCATTCGGGGCCATTTTCATGAATGACTAGATGGCCGATTTCCGCGGCCGAAAAAGCATGCCCATGGAATAGCTTCCCGTCTAAAATAATGCCGCCTCCCACTCCCGTTCCCAGGGTTAATACCACGATATTTTTAACGCCGCGGCCGGCGCCAAAAACAAACTCCCCCCAAGCCAAGGCGCTGGCGTCATTGTCCACACGCGCGGGAAGTTTGAGTCGTTTTTCCAGAATCGATTTTAAAGGGGTATTTTTCCATCCGGGGATATTGGGGAAGAAATAAACAAAACCGCGCTCGACATCCACCGGACCCGGCGCGCCGATGCCCACGCCCACAATAACGCGTTTTTTTTGGGAGGCGATTTTTTTAAGGCGGTCAACGGCCGCGGACACAAGCCGCAAGAAATCCTCGCGAGACTGGTGACGGCCGCCCTCATGCGTTGGGAAAGAATCCCGAGCCAGCACTTTTCCTTCGGCCCCGACAAGACCAATTTTGACACTGGTCCCCCCGATATCCACCCCTATCGAAGCCTTATTTTTTATCATTTCCTGAATCCTGTCCCCTGTTTTCTGATTTCTGTGTTTGATTATACCACGGCGACAGATACACGGTTCCGGCCTTGGCGTTTGGCCTGATACAACGCCGCGTCGGCCGCCTCCACCAACTGCCCCGCGTTCATGGACGTGGAAACCGTCGCGCAGCCGATGCTGACCGTCACGGCCAGCCGTTCATCATAAGCCTGGAACTGGCGCTCGGCCATGGAGCGGCGGATACGCTCAGCCACCATCTGGGCGCTGGCCGTATCCGTTTCAATCAAAAGCGCGCCAAATTCTTCCCCGCCGTAACGCCCCACCAGGTCCACCTCGCGGATATTTTTTTTAATCGTTTCGGCCACCTGCTTCAAAACCATGTCGCCCACCAGATGCCCGTAATGATCGTTGACACTTTTAAAATGATCCACGTCTATCATCAAAAAAGAACACTGCAGTCCAAAGCGCCGCGAACGCTCCATCTCCTCTTCCAGACGCTCCACCAAGCGCCGCCGGACGCACACGGCCGTCAAACTGTCCGTTGTCGCCAGCATTTCCACGCGCTCATAAAGTTTGATTCTTTGAATTTCCGATAAAAACCGGCCGATTAAAATCGAAATCAGCTCCCGCCTGCCCAATGAGGCGCCTCTCAAAATAAAAAGCGCTGTTGGCTTATCGCCGATCCAAAGTCCTTGAGCCGTTCCGGAGTCGCTATTTTCCGAAAACGAGCGGTCCGCCAGCATCCGGTCCAAAATGCTTTTATCGGAAGGATAAATCTCGCCTTTCAAGCGATCGCGATGACTCATCAACTCGCTCCACTCCAAAGCTCCCTCCAGGGACGCAAGCGAAAGCTCATGAACCACCGGAACCGCCGGAGCGTCGGGCAATTCGATTAATTTAATCGTCTCGAATCCGGTTAATTTGGCAAGCGCCTCCCCCAGGATAACAAAGGTTTCCAGTGAGTCGAGGCTTTGGGACATTTCTTTGATTTTGTCGTACAAATAGGACAGGCTTTCGGCTTCATGGCGGAGCAGCTCGTCTTCCTGATTTTTCTTTTGCCACAGCTCTTTTTTCGCCTTGAATTGTTTTGAGACAATCTCCAACTCTTCATTCAAAACCATGGCGGGCAAAAGCGCCCATCTCCGAAATCGGCCCGCGCTTTGAAATACCACCCACGAAAAAACACCGTAAAAAAACCAGACAAACGGATCCACTCCCGCGCGGAAAAGAAGCAGGCATAGCGCGAATACAATGACGAAGCGCATAAAAATACGGCTTCGGCGGTTTCCGAAAAACTGCGCCAGAAAAAGCAGCGCGAACCAGATGTTATTGAGAATTAAATAGCGCCACATACCCTGTTCCTGCCCGAATGTTTGGCCTGATAAAGCCGCGCGTCCGCGACCCGCAGAAGCTCTTCGGCGGTCCGCCCATCCCGGGGAAATGACGCCACGCCAAGCGACACGGTCACATTGGCCTCCACGCGGCGAAAATGAAAACGGCCGGCCTGGACTTCCCGCCGGATCCCTTCGGCCAACTCCAGCGCTTCAGCCCCCGCTTTGCCCGGCAACAGCACAACAAATTCTTCACCGCCATAACGCGCGGCCAAGTCCGCCGGTCCGACCGACTGCCGGATCAACGACGCGACATTTTTCAACACCAGGTCTCCGGCCGAATGCCCGTATTCATCATTGATCTTCTTAAAAAAATCGATGTCCATCATGAGAAGTGAAAATGACGTTTGATGATGGCGCATCCGCGCCAGCTCCTCGGACAACCGCTCTTCAAACCGGCGCTTGAGATACAGTCCGGTCAGGCTGTCCCGCACGGCCAACTCCGTAGTTTTGGCGACCAATAGCAGATTTTTCAATGTCACAGCCCCCAGGCTCGAAAGAACGTCCAGAAAGCGCAAATCATCCCCGGAAAAATTTTTTGGGCAGTACGCCCCCGCCCGTAAAACCCCGATGATTTTGCGCTCGGTTAAAAGCGGGCTGGCGCAAACCGCCGGCAGCCGGTTGGAGGCAGCCGTTTCGTCGGCCGCAAACCGGAAATCGCTTCGGGCGTCCTCAATCACGATGGAGTGACCCCGCTTCATCACCCAGCGGTCAAAAATCGTTCCCTCTTTTTCCTTGATCACGCCGCCCATCCGCGAAAACCCGGCGGCCAGCGCCAAACCCTGCCGGCTCTCGTCCACCAGGTAAAGCGCGCATTCATCCGCTTTTTCCATCACACGGCAGGCCTCGCGCACGATCTTCCCGGCGGCGGCCTCGGGCGTTTGGGCGTCCTTCAGCTCTTCGGAAAAATCCTGGAGCCCCAGAAATCGGTCGATCTTGTGCTGCAGGGCTTTTTTTAAACTTTCTTTTTTCTCGATTTCCGTTTCCAGCAAATGAACGTCTTCGGCCCATTTTTCCTTCGCTATCCTTTCGTCGCCGATTTTTCGCTGAACCCGGTGCAGGTAGGAAAGCGTCCCGACAAAAATCACCCCGTAAAAAAAGGCTTGTAGCACGAAAACCGGTTCCTTGGTGACCAGCGCGACATAAAACATCGCCAGTATCGCCCCGACGGTCAATACCACCGCCATTAGCGGCCCCGAAAAAACCCAGGCCAGGATAAGAATCAGATTGGAAATAAAAAGATGCGGCGCCAACAGCTGATGGGAAATTGAAATGTTTTGTTTAAGCAGGGGCAGGTGGAAAACAATGACGAAGAGCCAAACCACGAAACCCGCGGGGGGAATAAGGAAAGGAATCAGATTAGTGCGGAACCTCAGTTAATCGCCTTTTCGGTCTCCGGGTCAAAGAAGTGCGCCTGACCCATGTCAATTACAAGGTCCAAATCCTGGTTCACTCCGGGCCGCACGTTGCCCGAAACCCTGGCGATGAAAGAATTGTCACCGGCGCGCAGATAAAGATAAACCTCCGCGCCCATGGGCTCGATCACTTCACAGGTGGCGCGCACCGTGTTATCGGGCGACGCCTCGGAAGCGAATAACTTATCGTAAATGTCTTCGGAGCGGATGCCAAAGATAATCTCGCGGTTTTCATAGGGAGCGACTTTGCCGTTCATCGCTTCGCTGATCTTCACCTTGAACGGCCCGTTATGGAAATAAAACCGCTTGTCCGTGCGGGTGATCTGCCCGGTCAGGAAATTCATGGGCGGGCTTCCGATGAAGCTGGCGACAAACTTATTCACCGGACGCTCATAAAGCGTGTTGGGATCGGCCACCTGCTGGATCAGCCCGTCTTTCAAAACCACGATCCGGTCTCCCATCGTCAACGCCTCCGTCTGATCATGCGTGACATAAACGATCGTGGCCTGCAAACGCTGATGCAGCTTTTTGATCTCGGTGCGCATCTGGACACGCAGCTTGGCGTCCAGGTTCGATAAGGGCTCGTCGAACAAAAAGACGGCGGGCTTGCGGACGATGGCGCGGCCGAGCGCCACCCGCTGGCGTTGACCCCCTGAAAGCTCTTTGGGTTTTCTTTCCAGAAGATTTTTAAGGCCGAGGATTTCGGCGGCCTCGTTCACGCGCGCCATGATTTCTTCCTTGGGGTATTTGCGAAGCTTCAACGCGAAAGCCATATTCTCAAACACCGTCATGTGGGGATACAGCGCGTAGTTTTGAAATACCATCGCGATATCCCGGTCTTTGGGCGGCATATCGTTGACGATTTTGTCGGCGATGTAAACGCGGCCGCTGGAGATATCCTCCAGACCCGCGATCATTCGGAGAATCGTCGTTTTGCCGCACCCGGAAGGGCCGACCAAAACCATGAACTCCCGCTTTTCGATGGATAAATTCACATCAAAAGCGGCTTGAACGTTGCCGGAGTAGATTTTATTGACGTTGACGAGGCTGACTTGAGGCATTGATTAAGTAGAGAAGGTGGTGATCAGTTGGCGGAGAAAAGGCTTGAGTTGTTTACGGTGAATGATTTTATCGATCATGCCATGCTCCAATAAAAACTCGGACGTCTGAAAGCCATCGGGGAGCTTCTGCCTTATCGTCTGCTCAATCACCCGCGGACCCGTAAAACCGATGAGCGCCTTGGGCTCGGCGATAATGATGTCCCCCAGCGACGCGAAGCTTGCCATAATGCCGGCCATTGTGGGATTGGTCAGGACAGACACAAAAAGAAGCCCGGCTTCATGATGCTTGGCGATCGCTTGGGAGGTTTTGGCCATTTGCATCAGTGAGAACATGCCTTCATACATGCGCGCGCCGCCGCCTGAGCCGGAAACAATCACCAGCGGCAATCTTTCATCCGTGGCATGCTCAATCACGCGCGTGAGCTTCTCTCCCACCACCGACCCCATGGAACCCATGATAAACCGGGAATCGGTAACGCCCATCGCCGTGCGCACCCCTTCCAAAAGTCCTTCACCGGTGATCACCGCGTCGACGAGGCCGGTGGCCTCCGAATCTTCTTTCAGTTTGGCCACATAGGCTTTCGGGCCGCGAAATTTAATAGGGTCCCCCGAGCGGAGGTGCTTATCCATTTCCTTAAAAGTATTCTCATCCATCAGTTGCGCGATACGCTCGGGGGCGGATAAGGTGAAATGATAGTCGCACTTGGGGCAAATCTTGAAGTCTTCTTCGAGGGTCTTGCTGTAAATAGTCTCGCCGCACTCTTCGCACTTGGTCCAAAGACCTTCGGGCATTTCACGGCGCTTTGAGGGACGAACGACGGTATTGACCTTCACTTTGGAGTCAAAAGGCATATGGGTTGCTATCCTAGCATAGGCTAACGGATTTGCCAATAGAGCTTAGAAAGCTCTCTAAAAGTCTTAAAAATGGCGCCGGGAGCGGTCGCGGTGGCCTTGCCGGCCGTCCGCGGATGATGGGTAACACCGATTTCTTGTATCCTTGCGCCCTTCTTTCTCAATCGGGCCAGAATTTCGGCGTGAATCAAAAGATGGTTGGATTTGAGCTCCAAGTTTTCCAACGCCTTGCGGCGGAATAACTTAAAAGCGCAGTCCACATCGCGCACCGGCAAATCAAATAGCGCGCGGTTCAACTTCGTCCACAGAAAACCATTGAGACGGCGGTAACTTTTGTCCTGGCGGTCGATGCGGTAACCGGTAACGACATCACAGCTGTCTATTTTGGAGAATAATTTCTCGATGTCCGCGATTTGGAATTGATTGTCACCGTCTGTCAGGAAAACAAGGTCTTTGGCGCAGCTTTTAAGACCGGTGCGCAGCGCCGCCCCATAACCCATGTTGTGCGGATGTTTGACCAGACGAACGCGGGGGTTCTTGGCGGACCATTGGCTGACAATGGCCGCCGAGCGGTCCGAAGAGCCGTCATCCACCACGATCACCTCATAATCCACTCCATAGTCTTCCCCCACTTTCACCGCCTGCTCAATCATAACCGCAACATTGGCTTCTTCGTTGTAGCAGGGGAAGAAAAAAGAAATAGAAGTCAACGCTTTAGGTTTAATCACAATATCATCCCAAGCGCACCCTTTGTCATCCCGAGCGCGCCACTTGTCATCCCGAGCGCGCCCTTTGTCATCCCGAGCGCGCCCTTTGTCATCCCGAGCGCGCCACTTGTCATCCCGAGCGCGCCACTTGTCATCCCGAGCGCAGTCGAGGGATCAACCCAACTTGATTCCTCGCGGAGTTTACCCCCTGCAAGGGGGCTCGGAATGACATGAATGACATTATTCAAAACCATGGAACACCAGTCCCGATAGCAGTTTAGGATAAAAGTAAGTGGACTTCTGCGGCATCTTGAGACCTTTTTTGGAGGCGACGATCATTTGATCCAGGGAAGTCGGCCGTAAAAACAGCGCCGCGTCAAATTCCCCCTTTTTCACGCGCGCGACCGCGTCCGTGGCGCTGCGCGTAAAATCAATCGCCTCCGATTTCTCAATCGACTTGATCTTAAAAAAGGGCTCGACCAATTGTTTATGCAAAACAGCCACATCCAGCTTTTCGACAGCGTTGGCTTTGGCGATTGGCGCTAATTTGCGATCTAAAGTGAAAACATGAAAACCACCCTCACGCGTGTAAAGACCGAACTGATAGGGCTTGATGAGTTTTTTCAGCGTTTGATCCAAATGATCCGCCTTTTTTAAAATCCCTCGGGCTCCCAGCGCCTTAACAGGATCTTTGAGGGAAGCGGGTTTCTTTAAAAGCCGGTGTGTGGGATAAATCGTGAAGGGATTGTGCAGGCAGTCTGAAAAATAAGTCATCACATAATTCCAGCCGGCGTCCGGGCTGGCTCCCGGCTGATTTTCTTTCCACTTTTTAAACTGGCAGGCCACCTCAAAGCGATGATGCCCATCAGCGATGAACATGGGCTTGGATTTCATTTCCCGGGTGATGCGCGAGACAGCCGCCGGTCGAGACTCCGCATAAACGCGGTGCCGGACCCCGTCGACGGTCACATCCACAACGGGCTTGAGTTTCAGCGTCGACTTCAAAACTTTTTGAACAGCCGCTTTTTTGTCTTCGAAAAGTCCAAAAATCGGGCTGAGATTGGTTTCCACTTCCCTCAGAAGCGACAGGCGGTCTTTTTTGGGAGCGGCCAGCGTATTTTCATGTTTCAAAACCGCTTTTTCGTCGATTTTCATCGCGGCCAGCATGCCGATACGCGTCATCGTCTTGCCATTCTCAGAATAATTCTGCAAATAAACATAAATCGCCGGATCCGGATCACGCGTCAAAACGCCTGCCGATTTCCAATCGCTGAGGAACTGCCCTGCCCGGGTGTATTTATTGCTTTGGCCGGTATCGCCAGCCTCTTCTTTGCCAAGAATCAGGCGGACAACATTATGGGGACTTTTGGAATGAAGCGCTTCCTGCTCTTTCTTGGAAATAACATCATAAGGCGGCGCCACGACAGTGGATAAATCGCCGACTTTTTGAGAATTATAACGCCACCCTCTAAACGCTTTGATTTCCGGCATAGCGCGCTATTCTACACCATTTGTCATTTCGAGCAAAGGGCCGAAATCTTCTCCGGGATCATTTTTTTGGCGGGTCTTTTTTAGACTCTTTGTCTTTGGCGGGTGACGGGGAAGATTTTTTATAATCGGTGACGTAGAAGCCGGCGCCTTTGAAGATGAGGCCGCTGCCCGCGCCGATGAGGCGCTCGACTTTGCCTTTGCAGTGGACGCAGGCCCGAAGCGGCTTATCGGTCATCGGCTGAAACTTTTCAAACGTTTTTTTGCATTTCAGGCATTTGTACTCGTAGGTGGGCATTTATTTGAATAATCCTTTCACTTGCTGCATGAATGAAGCGGAGAGGGGATTGACTTTTTCGCCGGACAGCTCGGCAAATTCTTTGAGCAGGGCTTTTTGCCTGTCGGATAGATGCGCCGGCGTTTCGACATGAATATGGACTTCCTCATCGCCGATACCGCGGCCGTTGAGCGAGGCGATGCCCTTGCCTTTCAGCCTAAAAACTTTGCCGCTTTGCGTGCCGGCGGGGATTTTGAGCGTGGTCGGGCCTCCCAGCGTCGGCACCTCAATCTCGGCTCCCAGGGCCGCTTGCACAAAACTCACCGGCACCTCGCAAAGAACGGTTTGACCCTGGCGCGTGAAAATCTCGTGCGGTTTGACATGCAGTTCAACATAAAGATCGCCGCGCGGGCCGCCGCGATAACCGGCCTCGCCTTCCCCGTTCACCCGTAAACGCATTTGGTTATCAACGCCGGCGGGGATTTTGACTTCTACTTTTTTTTCAAAAGCCATGCGGCCTTTGCCATGGCATACCGTACACGGATGCTCGACAAAACTTCCCTCACCCTGGCAGCGATGGCAGGTGCGCGCGATGCTGAAAAAACCGCTGGAGGTCATGACTTGCCCCGTTCCGTGGCATACCGAACAGGTTTTGCGGCCGCTGCCCGGCATGGCGCCATCGCCATGGCAGGTGGAACAGGCTTCCTCACGCTCGAGGCTGATCGTCTTTATCGTGCCGAAAGCCGCTTCTTCAAATAGGATATCAACGTCCGCTCTCAAATCACGGCCGGCGCGAGCGCGGCTTTGCGCGCGGCGGCCGCTGCCGCCGAAAAAGTCCTCAAAAATCCCTTCAAAAATATCCGCGAAACCCGCCGAGGAAAAACCCTGCCCGAAGCCGCCCCCGACGGCGTCATGACCGTACTGGTCATAAGCGCTTCGCTTTTGGGGATCGCTCAGGATTTGGTAAGCCTCGGTGGCCTCCTTGAACTTTTCCTCGGATTTTTTGTCGCCGGAGTTCCGGTCCGGATGAAAAGAAAGGGCCTTCTGGCGATAGGCCTTCTTAATGTCATCCGCCGAGGCGGAACGGGGAACATCCAAAACTTCGTAGTAATCTCGTTTGTGAGCCATTTGAGAGTAACGTAAAACGTAAAGAGTAAAATGTAAAATTGTGGTGTCGCTGACGCGACGTTCAATAAACGCCGCGTAGCGGCACAATAGTTTTACATTTTACTCTTTATATTTTACGTTTATTTATCATCCTCGACTTTATATTCCGCGTCCGTCACGTCTTCTTTTTTGCCGCCGGTTTTCTTTTCCGCCCCGCTGTCCGCGCCGGTGTCCGCGCCGGCTTTTTTGTACATTTCCTCGGCCAATTTGTACGAAGCGGCCGTGAGCTCTTCCTCCGCCTTCTGGACCTCGGAAGTGTTCTCGCTTTTCAAAGCTTCCCGGGCCTTGCCCAGAGCCTCTTCCAATTTCTTGCGGTCGTCCTCGCTCACCTTGTCCCCCACCTCTTTCATCGACTTTTCCGTCGAATAAATGAGGGTGTCCAGGCGATTATGCGCCTCCACCGCCTCGCGGCGCTTTTTGTCCTCTTCGGAATGCGCCTGGGCGTCTTTGGTCATCTTCTCGATTTCCTCTTTCGTGAGGCCGCTGGAGCTTTCGATGCGGATCTTCTGCTCCTTGCCCGTGCCGAGGTCTTTGGCCGACACGTGGACGATGCCGTTGGCGTCGATGTCAAAGGTGACCTCAATCTGCGGCACGCCGCGCGGGGCCGGAGGAATGCCCACCAGGTCAAAACGCCCGATCGTGCGGTTGCCCGAGGCCATTTCCCGCTCGCCCTGCAGGACATGGATGGACACGGCGGTCTGGCCGTCGGCGGCCGTCGAAAAAGTCTGACTTTTTTTCGTGGGAATCGTGGTGTTGCGCTCGATGAGCTTGGTGAAAACTCCGCCCAGCGTCTCGATACCCAGGGACAGCGGCGTCACATCCAAAAGCAAAACGTCTTTGACGTCCCCCACCAGCACGCCGCCCTGAATCGCGGCGCCGACCGCGACCACCTCATCCGGATTGACGCCCTTATGGGGCTCTTTTTTAAAGAGCTGTTTGACGATCTCCTGGACTTTCGGCATGCGCGTCTGGCCGCCCACCAGCACCACTTCGTCGATTTCCTCAGGTTTCAGTTTGGCGTCTTCCAAAGCCTTCCGGCAGGGCTGAATCGTTCTTTGGACCAGGTCATCCACCAGCTGCTCGAGCTTGGCGCGCGTCAGCGTCATCGTCAAATGCTTCGGCCCGTTGGCGTCGGCGGTGATGAACGGCAGATTGACCTCGGTTTGCATATTGGAGGAGAGTTCGCACTTGGCCTTCTCAGCGGCTTCTTTCAGGCGCTGGAGCGCCATGCGGTCCTTGCGCAAATCGATGCCCTCGGCTTTTTTGAACTCATCCGCCAGCCAGTCCATAACTTTCTGGTCGAAGTCGTCGCCGCCCAGATGCGTGTCGCCATTGGTAGACCGCACTTCGAATACTCCGTCTCCGATTTCAAGAATGGAAATATCGAACGTGCCGCCGCCCAAATCGTAAACAGCGATCTTTTCATTCTTTTTCTTGTCGAGGCCATAAGCGAGCGCGGCGGCGGTCGGTTCATTGATGATGCGCAGCACTTCCAGTCCCGCGACCTTGCCGGCGTCTTTGGTCGCCTGGCGCTGGGCGTCATTGAAATAAGCGGGGACGGTGATCACGGCCTTCGTCACGGACTGACCGAGATAATCTTCGGCTGTTTTTTTCATTTTCTGCAAAATAATGGCCGAGATTTCAGGCGGCGAATATTGCTTGCCCGACACCGACACACGGACATCCCCGCCCGATCCTTCGACCACTTTATAAGGCACGAGCTTTTCTTCGCTCAACACTTCCGAATGTTTGCGCCCCATGAAGCGCTTGATCGAGAAAATGGTATTTTCAGGATTGGTAATGGCCTGTCTTTTAGCGGACTGCCCCACTAAACGCTCGCCGCTTTTGGTAAAACCGACTACCGACGGCGTCGTGCGGCCGCCTTCGGCGTTGGCAATTACGACCGGCTCTCCGGATTCCATCACCGCCACGCAAGAATTGGTCGTCCCCAAATCAATCCCAATCACTTTTTCACTAGCCATTTTTTAAGACCTCCTTCAAAATAATCAGTTTAAATACGAAGCACTAAGCACGAAATTCGAAACAAATTCCAATTTTTCAAATTTCAATTTTCCAAACCTCTTGT
>JACQQX010000019.1 GCA_016206805.1 Candidatus Omnitrophota bacterium | reverse complement strand
CCCGACAAAACCGTAGAAGATCTGATAAAAGAGGCTATAGCCAAAACAGGAGAGAATATAAGAGTGGAGGAATTTAAGAGATTTGAGGTATAAGATAAATTCGAAGCACGAAATCCGAAGCACGAAACAAATCCTAATTTTTCAAATTTCAACGCCCTAAACCTCTTGTTTGATATTTTGGTCATTTTAATTTCTAATTTGTTTCGTGCTTCGTGCTTCGGATTTCGTGCTTATGCTTATCTATTGCCTTTTTAATAACGCTGGCCGGCGTATCGCCAGGATAAGCCGCTCTTCTTCTGACTGCTCAATCAGTTTGAGCACTTCTTTAAGCGGCATGTACCGCGTAGACGCTTCGTCAACCTTTTCCACAAAATCATCTTCCTTGATCTCCGCCGCTTCCGCCGGAGTTCCCGCTTTTACTTTTTTCACTTTCAATCCCTCATATTCCCAGCCCAGCTCAAAACCCAGTTCTTTGAGGCCGGCCCGGCGGCTCTCTCCCTTATGCAAAAACAAATCGCGCTCAAACTCCAGCGTGAAACTGGTAAAACGGGGCTTGAGCATTTTTTGACGAACCACGTCGACGCTCAGATAGCGCAGACTTTCACCGTCGATGGACAAAAGCCTGTCATTTTTTTTCAGGCCCGCTTGAGCGGCGGCGCCGGAGGGACTCACAAACTCAAGCGCCACCCAATCCTCCTTTTTTTTCAGCGTGATGCCTAATTTTTCTTTCAACGCGCGGGTCTGCTGGATGGTTTCGGCGCGGACAATCTGATCAAACGGTTTTCCCTGTCCCCAGGCATCGTAAAGAACCTGCTGCTTTTCAATCTCACCGACCGGACCTTCAGTGGTGGACGCCCAAAAACGATTGCGTACGCCGACCGCGGCTTTTCGGGCCTCTTCGAGGTCCGGATTGAGCTCCAGCGCTTTTTCATAATAAGCCAGCGCCTCTCCAAACTTTTTCTCGGCCTCAAAATCTCTTCCCGCTTTCAAAAAATTCTGCGCCGCGTCATCATAACGCAGCTCCTGAATTCCTTTCAGCAGGATGGGAATTTCCCCTTTTTCAGTGCTTAAAATAATCCGGTCGGCATGTTTTTCAACAACAACCCCTTTTAATTCTTTGCCCGTTTTTAGCACCACGGTGTCAGCCTGAACCATTGTGACATAAAGAAAAAAGGAGGGCAGCATCAGCCCTCCCATCCAAAAGAAACTTCGAAAAACACCCATCCCGCCGCCGCCCCGCCTCTGCTTTAAAAGCCCGACATATAGGGGCCTCCCCAAAAAGGCCCCAACATGTTGTATGCTAACAGAACCCCCTCCCCATTTCAAGCACTGAAGAACTCGGTTGCGGTTGCGGTAACGAAGCCCGTATCGGTATTCGGTGACGGTAGCGTCAAGATCTGGGACGAAAGACGTCGCCGATAGACGATACGGGCTTCGTCACCGCAACCGAAGAGGTCGTGAACTTTATAGGGGGGTCGGGTGTGTTTTGGCCTAAAAGGGGCAGGGTGAGGTGCTGTTAAGTGAGTGCCTGAACAAAAAAAACCGCTCATGCATTGGTTATTTACCTTTGCATGAGCGGTGCTCTTTGTAGACCTGTAAGCCGGGTTCTGTTTCCGCCACTAAAACGTCGGCGGATGATGATCATTCATCTAGCCTTGGCATTGCTGCCAAGATCGTCAGCGGTTTACCCGGGAATGATAACGGCCGAGTGGGCCTCTTCCCCTATTTAACCTTGCTCCGCGTGGAGATTGCTCGTTTCACTTCCGCCAAACAACACGGCGGACTCGTCTCTGTGGCTCTGATCCTTCCGCCAAAAATCGCGGCGGAGGTGGGTGTTACCCACCACGCTCACTCGTGGAGCCCGGACTTTCCTCCCACCGCAAAGCGCGGCGGGCGACCATCCGGTCTACAAAAAAACTTCGTTGTCTAAAGCCCTGTTGGCCTGGGCATCGGCCAACTTATTCTGCTCTCTGGGCACATGTTTGACAACTATTTTTTTAAACCCTTTTTTTAAATGCGTGGCAAATAAAAAAAGAAGTTTCAGAGAGTCCTCTTTGATCCGGTACTCGCCGTTAAACTGCCTGGCCACCAATTCGCTATCCGTAAAAATCTCAACCTCGGAAGCGCCCAGCATCAAAGCTTCTTGCAGCGCCAGGATCAGCGCGGAGTATTCGGCGGTGTTATTGGTCGTCGTGCCAATGCGATGAGATAAGGTCTTGATCACAACGCCTTTGGCGTCTTGCGCCACCACTCCGACCGAGGCCGGACCGGGATTGCCGCGCGAAGCCCCGTCGATAAATATTTTTAATGCCCGAGAGCTCACAGCGGCCAATAGAGAATACGCGCGCAGGACTCGCAAACCATGAGCTTTTCCTGCAGTCGAATTTCGTGAACCGTTTGCGGCGGCAGGCCCAAATGGCAGCCTCCGCAAGCATTGCCCATAACCGGCACGATGGCGATGCCTTCACGGCCCTTCAGAATTTTCTCATACTGCGAAAGAAGCTTGGGATCGATGTTCGGCGTATAACTTTTTCTTTTTTCGTCACTGGCCGCGATTTCAGCGGTAAGCTCCTGGGTTTTTTTCGTCAATTCGTCAAGTTCGGTCTTGAATTTTTTCTCTTCCTGAGCCAACGATTCTTTTTCCCTGGCAACGCGGCCGCGAACCTCTTCAACCGTGTCCAGGATTTTCAAGATCTCCTCTTCCAAAACGGACTGATCCGCCTTCAAACCCTTGATTTCAAACTCCATCGCCGAATACTCTTTATTGCTCTTCAACTGATAAAGCTGTCCTTGGAGTTTCTTGGTCTTGTCCTCTTTGGTCTGAAGCTCGATTTCTCTTTCTTTTTGACGCAGCTGCGCGGTCTTTAATTCTTCTTCGGCGGCCTTCAGGCCCTTTTTCTTTTTTTCAAACCCGCCTTCCAGCTCTTTTTGCAGCGAAGGCTGGGCATCGCGCTCTTTTTTGAGACGATAAGCCTCGCCGTCTATCTTCTGCAGCTCGACGAGTATCTTGATCTGTTCCGTTAACGTGGTTGTCGGCATAAAATCTCTCTGAATAAAATGGGCACGACAGGGCTCGAACCTATGACCTCTTCGTTGTGAACGAAGCGCTCTACCCCCCGCCACAAATCGTGGCGGGTCCGCCATGCATTATGGCGGAGACTGAGCTATTTCCCCGTCAAACGTTCGATTGCCCTTCTCCCTTACCTATTTTAAATAATCCCTACACAAACAATGGTGGGCAATATAGGGCTCGAACCTATGACCTCTTCGATGTGAACGAAGCGCTCTAACCGACTGAGCTAATTGCCCCTATCCCCTTTTTAAAAATCCTCTGGGCCTGCCTGGACTCGAACCAGGGACCAACTTCCGCCACAAAGCTTGGCGGATTCGTCCGCACGGCGCTCTGCGCCGTGAGGCGAACATTATAACAAATCCGCTGGGCCTGCCTGGACTCGAACCAGGGACCGACTCATTATGAGTGAGCTGCTCTAACCGACTGAGCTACAGGCCCGATAGTTCAGGCTAAAAATTGTAACATAAAACAAACGCCCGAAGGAACACATTAAATAACTGCATCCCTTCGGGCGGCTTAATTTCAAAAACTGGGCCCTAGAACTCTGAATCTTCTCCCAGACCCAGCTCCAAAAACGTCTTGAGCTTGCGTGACCGCGTCGGGTGACGCAGCTTGCGAAGGGCCTTGGCTTCAATCTGCCGCACGCGCTCGCGGGTCACGCTGAAAATCGACCCCACTTCTTCCAAGGTCCTGGGATAACCGTCGGTGATGCCAAAACGCAGCTTGAGCACCTTGCGCTCGCGATCCGTCAGCGTCGACAGCACGTCATCCATCTGCTCCTTCAGCATCGCGTAAGTCGTGGCGCTCGAAGGCGAAACCGCGCGCTTGTCTTCGATGAAGTCCCCGAAATGCGTGTCGCCCTCATCCCCGATCGGCGTTTGCAGCGAGATAGGCTCCTGCGCGATCTTCAAGATCTCGCGGACCTTTTCGACACCCATGCGCATGCGCTGGCCGATTTCTTCCGGTGTCGGCTCCTTGCCTGTTTCCTGGACCAGCGTGCGCGAAACCCGGATCAGCTTGTTGATCGTTTCCGTCATGTGCACGGGGATGCGGATCGTTCGGGCCTGATCGGCGATCGAACGCGTCACCGCCTGGCGAATCCACCAGGTGGCGTACGTGCTGAATTTGTAACCGCGCTGATATTCAAACTTATCCACCGCTTTCATCAAACCGATATTTCCTTCCTGAATCAAATCCAGGAAAGACAAGCCGCGATTGGTGTATTTCTTGGCGATGCTCACCACCAAACGGAGGTTAGCCTCGACCAATTCTTTCTTAGCCTTTTGATATTTATTTTCCTTGCGGCGCATGATTTGATAACGCTCTTTGAGAATCTCGAGGCTCTTTTCGCCGAATTTCTCAAGAGTCTGGCGCCGTTCTTTTAAGAGCCGGCCGATTTGGGCGCGGTCGCGGCGGCGGCGGAACTTTTCCATGTCACGGTCAATGCGGTCCATTTTAATGACGCCGTCTTTAATGTCCGCGAAAATATCCTCCACGATCGGAGGGCTTACGCGGAACTGCAGCAGGATATCCATGACATTGGCGCTGCTGCGCGCGGAGCGGAGCTTGCGCAGGAGAATTTTCAGGCGCCGGAGCGTGCGGGGCGTGTTCTCACGGTTCTGTAGCTCCTCGTCGATATACTCCTCAACGGTGACCTCTTTTTTCAAAAGTTTGTTGGTGAATTCCACGATGAATGACCGGGAATAGGGACATTCAAAAACGGTTTTACGGAATTCCATCTCATCCGCTTCGATGCGCTTGGCCAATTCCAATTCCTGTTCACGGGTCAAAAGCGAGATCTGCCCCATCTGGCGAAGATACATGCGCACGGGGTCGTCCATCTGTTCCAGGCGACCCGGCGAAATCACGGCAATGGCCGGTTCTTCCTCTTTCTTCTCGGCTTCGACTTCCGCGACCTCTTCCACCTCAACGTCCTTGTCGGATTCGTCCGCCTCAAGCTCTTTATTTTCCGCGGCCTCCTGGTCGGAGTCGACCACGTCGATGGATTGAGCGGTCAGCGTCACGAGCACATCATCGATTTCTTCCGAGGAAGTGACATGGCTGGGCAAAATCTTATTGATGTCATCGTAAGTCAGAAAACCTTTTTCCTTGCCGAGCGCGATCAACTGATCGACGCTCTTGGACTTACCGGCGGATTCGACCGCGACGGCTCCGGTGCCTTTAGGAGCGGCCTTTTTGGATTTGGATTTTCCTGTTTTATTTTTTTTCATGTGTGCTTTTCATTCCCTTATTGAGTTCACTCAGTTCCGATAAAAGCTCGCTGATCCGGTTTCTATCGCCTTCCTGCTCCGCCCGGACGATTTCGGAGCGCAGACCCTCGCGGCGGGCCTGAATGCGCGAACGCACAAGCCACATCAGGCAATCTTCAAAAGTTTTTTCCTTATCCACCAGCGTTTCGGCCTCGGCCGCCGCAAGCGAAATCACCTGCGCGCACTGGGGATCGTCCCGGTAATAATTAACGGCCGTCTTTGCGGAAAGCCTTTCGGCGCCGGCGGGCGCTTCCTTTAAAAGCGTCTCCACAATGCGCCGCGCGGCCGGGTGCCGAAAATCTTCCGGGCGGATCTCCTGACGGGCGCGCGCCACAAAATCCGCGCTTTCCAACAGGAGTCCCACCAGCAATTTTTCGGCGGACGGAAAAACGTCCCTCTGGGCAGCTTCAGCCGTCACCGAAGGCGTGTGAATCATCCGGGCCCTTAGCGCGCCGGCCTTTTTTAACTCCGCCAAAAGCGCTTCTTCCGACAGCGCCAGCTCCCTGGCCAATTCCTTCAGCCAAGCGGCCTTTTGGATTTCATTCTTCACCTTAGCAAAAAGAGCGACCATTTCATTGGCAATTTTAATCTTGCCCTCGACAGTCTTGACGTCAAACTGCCCCTTCAAAATCGAAAGCTTATATTCAAGAAGCGTCTGGGCCGCCCCTGCCGCTTCCCGAAAACGCTCAACGCCAAATTCCCGGATAAAAGAATCGGGGTCATGCCCCTGGGCCAAGCGCACAATCTTGACTTCCAATTCCTCTTCCAGCAGCACTTCAAGGCCGCGAAGTGTCGCCATCTCACCGGCTTTGTCCGCGTCGTACAGGATCACCACATTCTGCGTATGGCGTTTCAAAAGCCGCGCCTGGTCGGGCGTCAAAGCCGTCCCCAAAGACGCCACCGCGTTCCGCACGTCCGCCTGATGACAGCAAACCAGGTCCATGTAACCTTCGACCACGAACACCCGGTCTTCCTCGCGAATGGCGCGGCGGGCCTGATAAAGCCCGTAAAGATTTCTCCCCTTATGATAAACCTCTGTCTCCGGGGAATTCAAGTATTTCGGAAGGGCGTCGTCCAGCACCCTTCCGCCGAAAGCCACACAAGCGCCTTTGGCGTCCAATATCGGAAAAATAACCCGCTGCCGAAACCGGTCATAACTTCCGCCGGCTTCCTTGCGTAAAATCACAAGCCCCGCCTTTTCAAGGGCGGCTTCACCCACTTGCGCTTTGACCGCCCGGCTGAACGCGTCCCAAGACTCGCCGGCGTACCCGATTTTAAACTCGTCTATCGTGGCTTGGGAGATCCCCCGCCGCTCAAGATACGCTCGGGCCTTCTCAGCTTCCTTCTTTTCCTTCAAAAACTTATGGTAAAACTCAAGCGCCAGCTGATTGGCCCGCATCAAAACCGCGGCACGCTCGGAAATGTCGGTCTTGGTTTTATCCTTTGGAATTTCCACGCCCACGCGCTCCGCCAGCGCCTCGACCACTTCCGGAAAATCCTTTTTCTCGATCTTCATGAGAAAGGAGAAAACGTTCCCGCCCACGCCGCAGCCAAAACAGTAAAAAATCTGCTTGTCCGCGCTCACCATGAAAGACGGCGTTTTTTCCTGGTGAAAAGGACAAGGGGCCTTAAAATTCTGCCCCGCCCTTCGCAGCGGCACGAAAGCGGAAATGACTTCCACGATATCCACCCGGTCTTGGATTTGGCTTAAAACACTATCCGGAATCACTTCACTCCCAATTGAGGAGACAGCTTCGAAAGAAAGTCAAAAATAAGCGGCGCGGCCGACGCGACGTGACGTCCTGTCAAAGAACGGTTCTGAATATCGGCATTGAGCGACGGCAGCGGCATGTAACCGACCAGCATAAAAATCAAACTCAAAAGAACGATCCACCGGCATGCGCCAACCACTCCGCCCACCAAACGGCTCAAAAAACCGCCCTCGCTCACTTTTAAAAGCTTGAGAATCAACATCGTGACGCCCTTGGTGAGCAGAAAAACGCCGATCAAAAGCCCGCCAAACGCCACCGCCTGCGCCGTTGCCTCATTCAAAAAGGTTTTCAGCGTCAAAAGCTGCGCCAGCGACGCGTGGTAATGAAACGTGACGATGGCCGTGATCAAATAAGAAACAATTCTTAAAAGTTCAGGGAAAAAACCGGATCGGAAGCCCACATAAAGCCCGCGCAGAACGGCGATCAGGGCGATATAGTCGGCCCACGTCAGCCTTGCGATCCATTCCTGCAAATTTTGCAAGATTCTCCCTTTGTATTTGGGAAGTATAACATCGGGTTGGGGCATTGTCAAATTGTTAATCGATACAAATTTAAGTTTGATTAAGCGAGGGTGGATTTATTTTGCGCGATTATAAAAAAAATCAAGAATGGAGACAAGATGCATCGCGGCTGTCTCGCTCCGCATAATCCGCTCACCCAAACTGACGGCGATAGCCCCGCAAGATTGGGCGAGCTCGGCCTCTGAAGGCGTAAAATCCCCTTCAGGGCCAATGAAAACAATGACCTTTTTGGGGGAATTTTTTTTCAAAGCTTCCGAGAGGCTGATCGTTTTCACCGCCATCGTCGGAAATAAAATCAAATCATACCCGCTCAATGTCTTTAAAAAATCATCATATCGCCGGGTGGAGTGGATGACGGGCTCAAAAGCCTGTCCGCATTGTTTGCAGCTTTCGGCGGCGATTTTCCGCCAACGTTTTTCTTTGGAGGCCATGCGCTCCGGAGAAATGCGCACCACCGTCCGCTCGCAAATCAGCGGCTGGATGGACCAGGCGCCCAGCTCGCAGGCTTTCTGAATCAGAAGGTCCATGCCCAGCGGCTTGATCACCGATATAGCCAGATTGATTTGGGTATTGGCCGATGTTTTATCGCGCGACCGCGTTCGAATCGCCGCCACCACGCGTCCGGAGCGGATCTGGGCGATGAAGCCCGCGTAACTTCTCCCCTTCCCGTCCAGAAGTTCGACCGCGGCGCCCGGCTCAAGGCGCAGCACTTTGATCGCGTGCCGGCTTTCCTTCTCATCCAATTCCACACGGTTATCCCGAATCGATTGAGAAGCGATATTGAATCGATGGCCCATTTTATCGCTCCGTAAAATAAGCTTTTTGGATCTGTTTTTTGAATTCCGTTCCCGAATCCTCTTCCGGCGGAAAGCGCCAGGCGGCTTCCTTGTCAATATTGAAAAGCACGAAAGCCTTCACTTCCTTCATGCGGCTCAAAGTCCGCATCGCTTCCCGAATCCAACGGGCTTTCATTCCGGACGCGCCTTCGGCGGAACTAAATTCCGAAATGACCACCGGTTTGCCATACCGCAGAAGGATGTCGCGATAGCGCGGCATGAATATTCTCTCAAAACTCATCCAGCGCTCCTGCCCCCAGTTGTAGCCATCGATACCGATCATATCGGCGTAGGCATTTCCCGGATAATAAAGCGAGTAATGATTGTTCTTTCGGGGAATGTCCTCCCAGTTCACCGAATAGACCCAAGTCACATTATTCACGCCGCTGGCTTTAAAAAAATCGACCACATAACGGTAAAGCGCGATGTATTTTTCCCTGCCGATTTTTGATCCGGACCAGGGATACCAATCGCCATTGGCCTCATGGGCAAAACGAATGTACGCGTGTCCAGGAATAGACTTCACGCGCCGGGCAAATGCCCGTAAATACCCATCCTCTTGACCCGTTAAAACCTGGTCAAAATCAATCCCCTTTTTGTCGGCTGCCGTCCAGGGTTCCCACGTCAGCAATAGCCGAGAACCGGCGCCGTAAACCTGCTGAATCATGTCTTTATCCGGCAGCGCGTTCCAATCGAGGAAAACCAAAACAATGGCGGGTTTCTTGCCATAATCTTTTTGAAACTGACGGATGTCCCGGCCGGTTGGCTTGTCACCCAAAAAAGCGCCGATGAGGCAAAAGGAGAGAAAAGCGGCGGGAAAAGCCCGCTTCAAGAAAGGAGTTCCTTGATCTTCACCAGCAACAAGTTGAGATCGAATGGTTTGATGAAGTAAGCGTCGGCGCCGTAGCTTTGCACTTTTTCCCTTTCGTGCTGCTGATGCAGCGCCGAGAGCACGATCACCGGCAGGTGTTTGGTGGCGTCATCAAATTTGACCATGCGGCAGACCTCGAAACCGTTGATCTTGGGCAGCATGAGGTCCAGGATGATCAGATCGGGCTTGTCTTTTTTGACTTTGGCCAGGGCCTCTTCCCCGTCTTTGGCCAGCGCCACATCGTAACCGTTGATTTCCAGCCTCACGGCCAGCACCTCGGCGATGTCCTGCTCGTCCTCCACCAGCAGAATTTTTTTGCTCAAAAGAGTTTCTCCTTTTTTTTCTTCAGCCAGCGGAACATTTCAACATTTTCCGTCATCAGCGGCAGGAGCTTATTCCGGACAGCCCGGTCCTGAACTTCATTCAGCAAATCCGTGTAAAAGACCAGTGTTTTCTTGATCACGTCCTCGGTTTCTTGAAAATACCCCTTAAAATCATCTTCAGAAAACATCGTTTTTCTCCGCGCCGATCTCCTGCCGCATCTGCTTTAAAATCTGCGCGTGTTTTTCCTGGGTGATCGCGCACTTTTGGAACTGATTGAGAATCGCCTTGATCTTCGCTTCATTGACCTGGCTGAACGGCAGCGAGGAAGCCATGTGGCGGTTCAAAAGCGGCACCAGACTCCGCTCCAGCTCCATCAGTTCGCCGAGCCTATCCACCAATTTCTTTTTGGGAATCATCGGACCATCCATCCTTCCAATTTTTTTCTCGCGTCATCGGGAATCGTCACGACTCCGATCTCAGCCTTGCGCCGGCCCAGTGAAAGAACCAGACCGTCAAAAATAAGCACCTCATCCTTTTTTCGAACCTTGCACATCAAAAGCGATCCTTCCTGAAAGCTGTCGGAGGCCGGAACGCTGAAGCGCGTCGTCCAGGCCACGCGGCCCAGCTCCTGATAAGAAGCGGTTGGACTCACCACCTTGCAGTCAAAAACCGCGCCGGAAGAAAGCCGGGGCGCCTCCTCACCGCTGACGTCGGCGTTAAAATAAAAAATACCCGACAAAAGAACAAAATGATACAGCGCCCAAAAACCGTTGATCGCAATCGCCGCTTCTTTTTCGGTGATAAAACGGTTGATGGCCCAAACAACGCCGGCAAAATTGGCCAAAAGCATTCCGATCTGGGGCCAAAGCTTCGAAAGCGGCAAAGCGGCCATCCTGGACTTTTCCGTCACCGCGAACTCGGCCTTGAAACCAAAAATCGCCGCCACCGCCGCCCGGATATAAACCGGAAAAGTGGCGATGGCCAGCAGCTGTCCGCGGGCCAGATCACTTATTCTATAATTTCTTCTGCCAAGCGCAACGTAAAAAACAAACATGGGAAACGCCGCGTACGGCAGAAAGGCAAAAAGATACACTTCCGTGCTCAGCGGGGCCGTCGGGATCCTGAAGAAAAGATAAGCCAGCGGACACAGCATCAAGATCAGGTAAGCCATTCCCACCAGATAGTATGATCCGGATAAAAAGTATTCCCAGACTTGAATGGGCTTGAGGCGCCGGGAACCGGAAAATATTCTCAAAAGCATTCGGCGGAAAACCGTGAGCGTGCCCATTGCCCAGCGAAATTGCTGCTTAAAATAACTCCCCAGAGCCTCGGGCCCCAAACCGAAGGTGGACACGTGGGGATAATAAAGCGATTTCCACCCGCGTTCATGCAGCAGCATGGACGTGGCGAAATCCTCGGTGATCGTGGATTCATCGAGCCCGCCGACTTCCATCAGCGCTTTCCGGCTGAAGATAATATTGGTGCCGCAGCTAAAAACGGTGCCGGTGGTATTTTTGCCTTCGCAAATGTATTCATAAAAAACGGCCTGCTGAAAAGCGGAGGCGCGCGCCACGCGGCTTTCATGGATATTGGAATAAAATTGGGGTGTTTGCACAAATCCGAGCTTTTCGTCCGATTCAAAAAGCGGGATCAGCGTTTTTAAAAAACCGGTTATCGGCCGCTGGTCCGCGTCAAAAATCGCCACAAAATCATGTTGAAGCGTTTCCAGACAATCATTGATGATCCCGGCCTTCGCCCCGTGACGAGGCTTGGTCCGGCGGACAAGCGTCAGATCCAACTCACGGGCAAGCGCCTGGGCCTCCTCCCTGTATTTCTCATCGGAACTGTCGTCCAGAAAATACACGGTCTTATTGGGGTAATCGATATTTTTCAAAGCGCGGAATGTCTCGCGCAGCACTTGAGCCGGCTCGTGGCGGGCGGCGACTAAAAGCGCCGCCGAAGGGGCAGGCCTCCCGCCGGACCGCTCCCCGGACCGGACCGGAAGGCGGGCGCCGGCTCCCAGCGCTCTGAAAACATTCAGAACATAACCCAGCGAATGAAAAAAAAGAAAAAGCTCGCTCAGGATCAGCGAAACCGCGAAAAACCGGTCCAGCGGACGGTAACTGACAAAAAAGAATGTCGCGGCCTTGGCGATCACGTACACCATCGCGCTCATCAAAAAAAGGGT